>DAINOY010000234.1:0-3337 GCA_036743735.1 Chloroflexota bacterium | reverse complement strand
CCCGCGACGCCCGCCCCGAAGACGAGGACGCGTGCCGGTCGGACCGTGCCGGCCGCCGTGGTGAGGAGAGGCATGAACTTCGGCAGACGCTCGGCGGCCATGATCACCGCCTTGTAGCCACCGACGGTGCTCTGCGAGCTGAGGCTGTCCATGCTCTGTGCGCGGGTGATGCGCGGGATGGCGTCCATGCTGATCGCCGTCACGCCGCGCCTGGCGAGCTGGTCGGCGAGCTTCGGGTTCGAGAGGGTGCCGAGCGTCCCGATGAGGATGCTGCCGTCGCGCAGCATGCCGATCTCCTCGTCGCTCGGGCGGCCGACACGGAGGACGAGATCCGCCTTGCTGTACAGGTCCGCGGCGTCCGGGACGACGGTGACGCCGGCCTCGCGATATGCCTCGTCGCTGATGCCCGATGCCTCGCCGGCGCCGGCCTGGACGAGCACCTCGACGCCGTCACCGACGACCTGGGAGGCGAGCTGGGGAGTGAGTGCGACCCGGGTCTCCCCGGGCGCCGTTTCGCGTGGGACGGCGATCTTCATGGGTGTCTGTGATTCCTGCGGGATGCACACGGCGAACCGCCTCCACGACGTGCGCGTGCGCTGGCGGTTCGGAAACCGAAGTGTAGCAGAGGCGCCGGGAATCCGGTCCGGTAACGGGCGTTGGGTGCGGGTCGTCAGGTCGCGGTGCCACACCGGAAAGCGGCTGCGGGCCGGAAAGGGGCGGCACGCTGAGAGGGGGCGGCGCATCTGGCCAAATGTCCGCTGTGCCGGACAGCCCGGGCGGTCGAGGGCTTGCGATCTCGCCACCAGGTCGCGGCGGCGAACATCTGCCGAAGTCCGATGTTGCCGCCGAGCGTGACCGGTACGCGCCACGTCGGCGACCAGCGTCCCGAGCTGCGCACACGTCCGCGCTCGCGGACATATGGCCAAGTCGCCTGCGCCAGGCCACCTACGCCACGCGCCGCTGCGTCACCGTCGGTATATCGTGATACGATTCATTCGTGTCACGAACTAATCTCACCGATGCCGACCTCCAGGCCCTGGCCGAGTTCCGCTATCGCATCCGTCGCTTCCTGCGCTTCTCCGAGGAGGCGGCGCGCGAGGCGGGCCTCGAGCCGCAGCAGCACCAGCTCCTTCTCGCCGCCGCAGGCACGACCAACGGCCCGGCCACGGTCGGCGAGCTCGCCGAGCGCCTCCAGCTCAGGCCGCACTCGGTCGACGAGCTCATCACGCGCGCGGAGGCGAACGGCCTCGTCAGCCGCCATCGCAGCGACGATGACCGCCGATTCGTCCTCGTCGAGCCGACGGCCAAGGGTCGCCGGATGCTGGACCGCCTCTCAGGCGCCCACCGCGAGGAGCTTCGGCAGGCGGCTGCGGGACTGATCGAGGCGCTGTCGCAGGTCGCTGGCGAGCTCGACCCCGCATGACGGCGGCAACCGAGGCCCGGCTGCGCGAGGGCGCGGCGCGGCTGGGCGACTTCGTGGTGGGGCCGCGCCTGCTGCTGATCTCCGGCATGGCCGTCGTGCTCGGCGCCATCGGCGCGGTGGTCGCGCTCGTGCTGCTGCGGCTCATCAACGTCTTCACGAACCTCTTCTTCTTCGGGCGCCTCGGCATCGGGCCGGCGTCGCCGGCCGACAACACGCTCGGCCCGTTCGTGATCGCGGTGCCGGTCATCGGCGCGTTGCTCATCGGCCTGATGGCCCGATACGGCAGCGACCGCATCCGGGGCCACGGCATCCCGGAGGCGATCGAGGCGATCCTCATCGGCCGCAGCCGCGTGGAGCCGAAGGTGGCGGTGCTGAAGCCGCTCTCCTCCGCGGTGAGCATCGGCTCCGGTGGGCCGTTCGGCGCGGAGGGCCCGATCATCATGACCGGCGGCGCCGTGGGCTCAATGGCGGCCCAGTTCTTCCACCTGACCGCCGCCGAGCGCAAGACGCTGCTCGTGGCCGGGGCTGCGGCCGGGATGAGCGCCACCTTCGGTACGCCGGTCGCGGCGGTCCTGCTCGCGGTGGAGCTGCTCCTCTTCGAGTGGCGGCCGCGCAGCATGATCCCCGTGGCGCTGGCGTCCGCCACGGCTGGCGCGGTGCGGGTCCCCCTCCTTGGCGAGCCGCCGCTCTTCGACGTTCCGCCGCATGTCGCGAACATCGGTCCCGACGGTCTGGCGGCATGCCTCCTCGTGGGACTGGCTGCAGGCCTGCTTTCGGCGTTGCTGACCGCGGCGGTCTACGCGTCCGAGGACGCCTTCGCGCGGCTGCCGATCCATTGGATGTGGTGGCCGGCGATCGGCGGGTTGGTCGTGGGCCTTGGCGGGTTCTTCTATCCACATGCGCTCGGCGTGGGGTACGACGCGATCGGCGACCTGCTCAACGGCTCGCTGGCGGTCGGAAGCGTCGTCGGCATTCTCGTCGTGAAGGGCGTGATCTGGTCGGTCGCGCTCGGCTCCGGCACGAGCGGCGGCGTGCTGGCCCCGCTGCTGATGATGGGCGGTGCGCTCGGCGCGCTGCTCGGTCTCGTCCTGCCCAATGAGGGCGTGGGCTTCTGGCCGATGGTCGCCATGGCGGCCATCCTGGGCGGCACGATGCGCTCGCCGTTCACGGGCGTCGTCTTCGCGCTCGAGCTGACCCATGACGTCGGGGCGCTGCTGCCGCTGCTGATCGCCGTGTCGGTCGCGTACGCGGTGACCGTGCTGGTCATGAAACGCTCGATCCTCACCGAGAAGGTCGCCCGGCGCGGCTATCACCTGTCGCGCGAGTACGCGGTGGATCCGCTCGAGACGCGGTTCGTGCGCGAGGTGATGCGCACGAGCATCGTGGCACTGCCGCTCGACGCCTCCCTGGCCGAGCTTCCCTCGGCCCGACTCGGTGCCGATGGCACGCATGGGCAGGGACTCTTCCCGGTGATGGACGGCGAGCGGATGGCTGGTGTCGTGACGCGAGCCGACCTGGCGCACCTGCGCGCGGCGGTCGAGCAGCGCGGCGACGCCGAATCGCTCCTCGCCGAGCTCCTGCACCGCGATCCCGTGGTCGCCTATCCCGACGAAACGCTGCGGACCGTCGCGGAGCGAATGGCGGGCTCCGGCCTGACGCGCTTCCCCGTGGTGGAGCGCGACGCGCCCGATCGGATCGTGGGCCTCGTGGCGCTGCGGCATCTGCTCCAGGCGCGGGCGCACGCGGTCGAGGAGGAGCAGCAGCGGGAGCGGATGCTCCGCCTGCGCTTCGTCCTCCCGCGACGACGCCGTGCAGACGAGCCTCGGTCCGCGTAGCTGGCGTGCGCGGCGGCGTCGTGGCGTAGTCCCGCGGCGCCGCCGTCGTGGCGCAGTGGCTTGGTGGGGCAGAGGCGTG
>DAINOY010000233.1:0-3350 GCA_036743735.1 Chloroflexota bacterium | reverse complement strand
CGAGCTCGACGACTTCTATGCGGCGATCGGCTATGGCGCGATCAGCCCAGCCAGCGTCGTCAGCAAGCTCGAGATCCACGACGACGTCGCCATCACGCTGCCCGAGGAGGCGCCTCCTGCGGCGCCCTCGACGACCGGCGTGCGCGTGAAGGGCGTTGGCGACCTGCTCGTGCGGTTCGCGAAGTGCTGCTCACCGATTCCCGGCGACGAGATCGTGGGCTACGTCACGCGTGGCAAGGGCGTGACCGTCCACCGCGCCTCGTGTCCGTCGGTCCTCTCGGAGCGGGACATCGAGCGGCTCATCGAGGTCGACTGGGAGATGGCGGGCCAGCAGACCTACCCGATCACCGTGCTCATCGAGGCGCTCGACCGGCCCGGGCTGCTGAACGAGGTCACGAACGTCGTGGCCGAGTACAAGGTGAACATCGTGGCCGCCTCGGTCGGCGTGCGCTCGGACGGGATGGCGCAGATGACGGTCACGCTCAAGGTCAACTCGCTCCAGCAGCTCTCCAAGGTGCTGAGCCGGATCGAGCGCCTGCGCGACGTGACCAGCGTGACCCGCGAGGTTCGCTGACCCGGAAGGTTCGCTGACCCGCGCATCGGTACACTCCGCTGGATGTCGACGAAGATCACCGCGCCGCGCGGCACCCGTGACCTGCTTCCCGAGGAGACGCGGGTCTGGAATCGGGTCGAGGCCGTCACCCGCGACCTGAGCAGCCGCTACGCGCTCGAGCGGATCGAGACGCCGCTCTTCGAACGTGTCGATCTCTTCGCCCGCGGCCTCGGCGAGTCGAGCGACGCGGTCGAGAAGGAGATGTTCCGCGTCAGCGGCGCCCGCGGCAGCGAGGAGGAGCGCGCCGAGTGGGCGCTGCGTCCCGAGCCGACCGCCGGCATCGTGCGCGCCTTCGTCGAGCACGGGATGCACGTGCGGCCCGGTCCGCTGCGCCTCACGACGACCGGCCCGATGTTCCGCTACGACCGCCCGCAGGCCGGCCGCTACCGCCAGTTCACGCAGTGGGACGTGGAGGTGCTCGGCGACCCGGGACCCGCCGTCGACGCGGAGCTCATCGAGCTGGCACTGCGTTTCTACGACGAGGTTGGCGTGGTCGGGGTCGTGGCGCGCGTGAACTCCATCGGCGATGCGGCGTGTCGCCCGGCGTATCGGCAGGCGCTGCTCGACTACTTCGGAGCGCACGCAGACCGCCTGACCGATGACTCTCGCCGCCGGCTGCAGATCAACCCGCTGCGGGTGCTCGACGACCGGCTGCTGGACCCGGAGCTGGCCGCCGCTGCGCCGCGCTCGGTCGACCACCTGTGCGATGCGTGCCGCATCCACTTCGACGAGGTTCTCGCGCTGCTCGATGCGCTGGCCCTGCCGTATGAGGTCGACCATCGGCTGGTTCGCGGCCTCGACTACTACACGCGCACCAGCTTCGAGTTCTACGCCAGCGGACGAGAGGGCCAGCAGGACGCGCTCGGCGGCGGCGGCCGCTACGACGGCCTGGTGGAGCTGTTGGGCGGCCGTCCCACGCCGGGAATCGGCTTCGGCCTGGGCCTCGACCGAACGATCCTGGCGATGGAGGCGGCCAACGTCACGCTGCCGGCCTCCGCACCGATCGTCGGCGTCGTGGGCGACGGCCCGGCGTCGGTGCGCCTCCTGGCGGCGACCCGCCTGCGCGACGCGGGCCTCCGCGTACTGCCCGACGGCAGCGACCGCAAGCTCGGCAAGCAGCTCGAATCGGCGGCCAAGCACGGCGCCCGCTGGGCGGTGATCCTGGCCGGCGAGCCGGAGCGGGTTGCGCTGAAGGACCTCGACAGCGGCGAGCAGCGCGACGTGACGCTCGACGAGGTCGCAACCAGCATCGGCTGACGCGGTGATGCCTTCGGCCGGCGCGTGCGTAGAATCGGCAGATGGACAGCGGCGGGACGCTGACGGCAACCGAGCGCGGCTGCCTGGTGATCGCGGACATCACCGGCTACACCGGCTTCCTCGCGGGCAGCGAGCTGGAGCATGCGCAGGCGGTCCTTCGCGACCTCATGACGGTCGTGGTCGGCGGGCTCCGTCCGACCTTCAAGCTCGCCAAGCTCGAGGGTGACGCGGCCTTCGTCTACGCGGTCACCGAGCGAATCGACGGCTCGCAGCTGCTCGACACGCTCGAGGCGACCTATTTCGCCTTCCGCAGCCGCCTCGACAGCGTCGATCGCGCCACGACCTGCAGGTGCAACGCCTGCGTCCTCATCCCGTCGCTGAACCTGAAGCTGTTCGCGCATCACGGAACCTTCATTCGGGAACGCATCTTCGGCACGACGGAGCTGACCGGAACCGATGTCGTCGTCATCCATCGGCTCCTGAAGAACTCCGTGGCTGAGACGACCGGGCTCATTGGCTACGCGCTCCTGACCGATGGCTGCCTGGCGGCGGCCGGACTGGACCCCACCCCGCTCGAGTTGCGCGAGCACCGCGAGACGTACGAGTCGCTGGGCGAGATCCGCTGCTGGCTGCACGACCTCGAGCGCGCCTGGCGACGCGAGCGTGAGCTCCGCCGCGTCCGCGTGACCGATCGGGACACGATGACCTCCGTCGAGGCCGAGCTGCCGGTGTCGCCGGCCCGGGCATGGAGCTATCTCACCGATCCGCTGCAGCGCCCGAAGTGGGTGCCCGCGATCGTCCGCATCGACCAGTCCAATGCCGCGGGTCGGCGCGGGGTTGGGACGACGAACCACTGTGTCCACGGCGACGGCGTCACGCTGGAAGAGATCCTCGACTGGCGCCCGTTCGACTACTTCACCATGCGCACGACGATCCCCGAGGTCGCAAGTGGCCTGATGACCTACGAGCTCGAGCCGCTCGATGTCGGCACGCGCGTTCGGATCCGCTTCGGGCGACCGCGCTCGAAGCAGGCACGCGCGGTGGCCGAGCAGCTCTTTCCTCAGCTGGCGGCGATGTTCGAGCAGTCGTTCGCCGAGCTGCGCGCATTGATCGCCGCGGAGGAGCCGGCTGAGGCAGCGCTGGCCGGCTGACCCGCGGGACGGCGCGGCGTCGACCCTTCGGCTTGCGCGTACCACCAGCCAGGCTGGTGACGGGCGGAAGCCTGGCGCCGAGGCGACCCGGTGCGCTCCCGCGCCGCGCTGCGCGCTCAGGCGCCGCGGCGGCGAACCAGCGCGTCTCCGGCGATCACGGCGATGCCTGCGACCAGCATCGCGACTCCGAGCGCCAGGAAGAGGCCGGCATCGCTGCTCCTGACCGCCGGATCCGTGGCGCGGCGGATGACCCGACCCATGGCGCGTCGACTGCCCCTGACCTTGTCCTTGACGCTGACCGCCGAAGCGCGACTGCTGACCGCCGCCCT
>DAINOY010000232.1:0-3358 GCA_036743735.1 Chloroflexota bacterium | reverse complement strand
CGCCGATGCGATGGCCGCGGGACCCCAGCCGCCGTCGTGGCTGTCCTCCCACGAGGTCCACTCGCCGATGCGGCTGCCGATCTGGTTCTGGAAGTCAGCCCCGGGCGTGCCCTTGCCCATGATCGTGAGCATGATCTGCGTTGCTGCCACAGCGCACATCTCGGTCGTGTTCTGCGAGGTGAACGTTGCGGCGTGATCGTCGACCAGGTCGACGTCGACCGGCGCGCGGGCCGGCGCCGGAGTCGCGGGGACGGGCGTGGCGGCGGCCGCGGCGGCAGCCACGCTTGGCAGCGGGGTGGCGCTGGGCCCCTGGCTCGCCGGCACGACGAGCGTGGGGACCTGCGCCTGGCTCGGCGGGGGATTGAAGAAGCGCTCGACGCGGGCGATCCCGCGCTCCCACTTGTCGCCGACGCCGAAGGCGTTCGACCAGACGCCGCCCATGGCCAGCAGGGCGAGGACCACGACGCTCACCACGAGGAGGCGCCATGGCGCAAGGGTCCGGGTGCGGGTCCGGGTGGTCATGGTCGTGACCGAGGATGACAGCCGATGCCACGACCGGCAACATGGGCTCATGGCCGCTCACCGCGTGACCGCCCTGCCGCTGGCGCTTCTGTTGGCAGTGGGCGCGCTGCCCGCGCTGGGCATCGGGCCGGCCGCCGCCGCCACGAGCACGCTGCTCGAGCAGCGCTACACGTTGCGCGCGACGCTCGACTACGCCTCGGCCCACCTCGACGTGGAGGAGGAGCTCGCCCTCACCAACCGATCGAGCCAGGTCGTCGACCACGTCAACCTGTCGGTCATCCCGCAGGCCTTCGGCTACTTCACGATGCTCGGCCCGGTGACGGTGGACGGCGAAACGGCCGAGATCGGCTGGACGACGAGCACGAATCTCCTGGTGCCGCTTCCCGCACCGCTGCACCGCGACGACACGGCGACGATCCACCTCGCATTCGCGCTGGACCTGGGCCTGAGCCCCGAGGCGTTCCGCGCCCGGCTGAGCGCCGAGAACGGCGTGCTGAGCTTCGGCCAGTGGTTCCCGATCCTGTCGCGCGAGCACGATGTCTACGGCCTGGGCGATCCGCAGGTCAGCTTCACCGCCGAGACGATCCGCCTCGAGCTGACGACGACGACGCCACTGCCCCGCGACGCGGTGGCCTGCGCCGGCCTCAGCAGCGCTCCGGTGACCGAGGGCACGAGCTGGACGTGTGAGGTGGATCGGGTGCGCGACTTCGCCTTCGCGGTGAACCCGGCCTATCGCCTCACGAGCCGGACGGTGGACGACACCGAGATTCGCGTCTACACCCAGACGGTCGACGGCGGCGCCACCGCCGACCTGGCCCAGCAGGCGTTCATCGGTCTGGAAGACGCCTACGGCGCATACCCGTGGTCGGACCTCGTCCTGGCCGAGGCCGGCACCGGGAACGGCTTCAGCATCGAGTTTCCCCGTCAGATCCACCTCACGCGCTCGAAGGTGACCGATGTCTACGTCGTGTTCCACGAGGTCGCCCACCAGTGGTTCTACGCCCAGCTCGGCAACGACCAGATGGCCTCGCCATGGCTGGACGAGGCGTTCGCCGACTTCAGCGCGCGCTACCTGATGGGCATCGGGACCGATGCCTGCTCGTCGCACGACGTCGACAGCCCCGTCTTTGCCTGGGCCGCCGGCCCGACCGATGGCGGCGACTGGACGAGCTGCGACGGCTACTTCCACGCGGTCTTCTACCGCGGCTCGGAGTTCCTGAACGCCGTGCGGACGACGATGGGCGATGACGCCTTCTTCGGCGCGCTCCGCTCGCTGTTCGAGGAACGGCGCTTCGGGATCATCACGACCCGCGGACTGCTGAAACGGTTCGACGACGCGACCTCGGCCGACCTGCGGCCGCTCTTCACGGCCTATCTCGCCGCCTGGGACGGTCGCGCGATCGCGGATCTCGCCAAGTCGCGGCTCGCCGGTTGACGCTGACCACCCGCGGCACCGACGATCGGGCGCATGCCTTCCATCACGCGCAAGAACCTCGACGAGCCTGACGTCCGGCGCACCTTCGAGCTCGGCACGGGCGAGATGACCCGGGTCGGGCCGTACACGATCGGCCGCGGAGTCCTGCAGCCCGGCTGGCGCTGGTCGACGCACGTGCGGCCGCTGACCGGCACCGCGTCGTGCGAGGTGCATCACGTCCAGGTGTTGCTCGCCGGACGCTTCGGGGTGCGGATGGACGGCGGCGAGGAGGTCGAGCTCGTGCCCAACGACATCGTCGACATCCCGCCCGGCCATGACGCGTGGGTCATCGGTGACGAAGCCGCGGTGCTGCTCGACGTGGCCGGCAATATCGAAGATTTCGCGCTGCGGGCCGACGTCCAGCGCGTCGTGACGACGCTGCTCATGACCGACATCGTCGACTCCACGAAGACCGCCGAACGGCTCGGGGATCGCCACTGGCGCCAGACGCTGGCCGATCACAACCGCCTCGTGCGCGTCCAGATCGCGCGGTTCGGCGGCTCGGAGATCGACACGACCGGCGACGGCTTCCTGGCGACGTTTCCGAGTGCGGTCGGCGCGCTGCGCTGCGCCGCCGCGGTCCGCGAGCCGCTCCGCCAGCTCGGCATCGAGGTCCGCAGCGGCGTCCACACCGGCGAGGTGGACCTGGTTCCCTCCGGCATCGGCGGGATCGCGGTCCACGCGGTGGCGCGCATCATGGCCCTCGCCGGACCGTCGCAGGTCTTCGTCTCGGCAGCGACGGTGGGCCTCGCGGACGGGAGCGGCCTCCGGTTCAGCGAGCGCGGGCAGCACGAGATGAAGGGCTTCGAGCGGCCGATGGAGGTCTATGAGCTCGAGGGCTGAGGCGTGGCTGGAGCTTTCGCGACGAGCGACCCGCACACGAGCGACCAATCAGTGCGGTGACAGCGGCAGCGTTCGGTGAGCCGAACATCGGCGAGCCAATCGTTCCTACCGAGTTGTCATCTGACCGTTCTCGCGACCGTAGGCGAGCTGGACGGCCGCAAATCCGGCCAAGCGGGTCGCCGTCGCGCTCAGGTGAGCGGCACTCGGCGGCGTGATCGGCGTCCGTCGTTGGCTAGCGTCGCCAGGACGGACAGACGACGACAACGCGGCCGCCGCCGGACCGTAAGGTCGTCAGGACAGGCAGATGACGCCATCTCGAGCGTGGCGAGGCCGGAGGCGCAGTTGCGGGGTGGTCCAGGCCATCGAGCGGCAACTGTCTTGGCCAGCCTCGCTCGACGGCTCATCGGTTCGTGACGACGGTCAGTCGAGGAGCCGGTATGCCTCGAGGGTCAGGAACTCGGTGAAGTCGTCGGAGAGGACGAGGTCGTCGAGTAGCTCGGCGGCGTCGGTCCAGCGCGC
>DAINOY010000231.1:0-3457 GCA_036743735.1 Chloroflexota bacterium | reverse complement strand
GCGCGAGGCGCAGGAACGCTGGTTCAACAAGCTCGTGGCGGGCATCGGCGAATCGGTGGTCCAGTTCACGATCTGCCCGATCGGTGAGCGACGCAGCATCGGCGGCGTGGGGTTGCGCGACATCGAGCGCGTGAACGGGACGGCCGAGGCATCGATCTTCATCACCGCGCGCGAGGACTGGGGCAAGGGCTACGGCACCGATGCGATGAACGCGCTGCTTGATTTCGCCTTCGGCGAGCTGCGGCTGCATCGGGTCTACCTCCATGTCTTCGACTACAACCCGCGGGCGATCCGCTCGTATGAGAAATCCGGGTTCGTCAGCGAGGCGCGCCTGCGGCACAACCGCTTCCACCGCGGCGCCTACCACGACGAGTTCCTCATGGCGATCCTGCGCAGCGAATGGGAGCAGCTCGACCGCCCCCGCTCGTGGGACTACGACGAAGGGCCGCACTGACGGCTGAACCGCGCTCGCGCCGGGCAGGTAGCACCTGAGATGAGCAGGATCGGCGCGATCGTGCGCCTCGTCTCCGCTCGCATGCGGCACGACCGCGCCGTCCTGGCCGGCGCCGCGTTCATCGTCCTCCTTGCCACCTCCCTCGTGGCCGCCGGGCTCATCTACGCGGACGCGGTCTCGGCGGCCGGGCTGGAGCGCCGCCTCACCGTGGCGCCGCCCTCTTCGTCGAGCATCGAGGTCGGCGGTCCCCTGCGGCTCGATCGGCTGACCGAGGTCGATGCGGCGATCCGAGGAGCGGCCGATCAGACGTTCGGCCGCGGCGACGTCACGGTCTCGCGACGCCTCTCCTCGGCCTCCTTCGCCCTCCCCGCCCAACCCGCCGCGGCGGTCAGCGAGCTGACCGTCGTCCGCTCGTTCGAGGCGCTCGACACGCATGCCACCCTCGCCGAGGGTTCGTGGCCGGCCGAGGAGGCGCCCGCGGGTCCGATCGAGGCGGCGCTCTCCGTCGCCGCCGCCACGGACCTGGGAATCGCGGTCGGCGATGAACTGCGCCTGACGAGCCGGCTCGATCCGGGCGCGACGGTCACCGTCCGTGTTAGTGGCCTGTGGCGCCCCAACGACCCGGGCGGCCGCTTCTGGTGGGCTGACGAGCTCGACCTGGCCGGCGTTGCGGAGGGCCCGACCTACACCACGCACGGTCCGTTCGCAGTCGCGACCAGCGCCTTCCTGGCGCACGCGGAGCTGTCCGATGGCGCCGCGGTCGACTGGCGCCTGGTGCCGGACATCGAGGCCATCCGCCTTGCCGAGGTGGCAGCCCTCACCGAAGCGCTGGACGGGCTGGGCGATCGCCTCCCCGGCCGGGACCAGCTCGCGGTGCGTGGCGAGCTCGCCGACGTCCTGCGCGGCGCGGACCGCGCGCTGACCGTCACCCGCGCCAGCGTGACGGTGGTCACGCTGCAGCTCGCAATCCTCGCCGGTTACGCGCTGGTGCTCATTGGCGGGCTCGTCGTCGAGCGACGCCGGGCCGAGACCGCGCTGGCGGGCTCGCGCGGCGCGACTCGGGCGCAGCTCGTCGGGGCCGCCGCGCTCGAGGCCGCGGTGATTGCCCTCCCATGCGCGCTGCTGGCGCCCTGGCTCGCCACGCTCGCGCTGCAGGCCTTCAACCTCGGCGGCCCGCTGGCGGAGACGGGACTCGTCATCGAGCCGGCTCCGGGCCTGCTCGCGGCCGCCGCTGCCATGGTCGCCGGGATCGGTTGTGTCGCGGGCCTTGCGCTGCCCGCACTCTCCCGGCGGTCGGTGATCGTCGAGCGCACCACCCGTGGCCGTGCGGCACGCCGTGCGCAGCTGCAGCGGGCCGGGCTCGACATCGCGTTGCTGGTGCTTGCCGGCGTGGCCCTGTGGCAGCTGCAGCGCATCGGTTCGCCGCTGTCGGCGGCCATTCGCGACCAGGTCGGCATCGATCCGCTGCTCGTCGCGGCCCCCGCGATCGGTCTCATCGCGGGCGCCATCATCGCGCTGCGCATGCTGCCGCTGACCGCGCGGATCGCCGATCTGGCCGCCGGCGCGGGGCAGGGCGTCGTCGGTCCGCTGGGTGCCTGGCAGCTCGCCCGACGCCCGCTGCGGTACGCGCCCCTCACGCTCCTGCTGATCGTGACGGTCGCGCTTGGCGTCTTCGCGCTCGGCTACGGGCAGAGCTGGGCGCGCTCGCAGGCCGACCAGGCCGAGTTCGCCGTCGGCGCCGACGTTCGGGTCCAGCCGGCACGGGGCGCTTCCCGGGTGGGCCTGGGCACCGCCTACGGCGAGCTACCCGGCGTCGAGGCCGCGACACCGGTGAAACGCACGCGGATCGACCTCGCCGGGATCGCCACCGCGGACCTCCTGCTGGTCGACGCAGCGACGGCCGGTTCGACGCTCCGGCTGCGGGGCGATCTGGGCGATGCCGAACCGCTGCTCGAGACGCTGGCCGCCCGGCGTCCCGCGCTGCCGCTCGTGGAGCTGCCGGGCAGCCCGCGACGCCTGGGCGTGGATCTTGTGCTCAGCGTGGTCGGCGAGGTGACCGCGGGCAGCCCGGATCCGTTCGTCGTGCCGGACATGCGGCTGGCGGCCGTGCTGCGCGACGGCCAGGGCGTGCTGCACCGGATCACGAGCGAGCCCCTGGCCGCGCAGGGAGGCGTCCAGCGAGCGGTGATGCGCCTCCCCGACGAGCGCAGCCACCTCCCCACACCGATCGCGGTCGCCGGCCTCGAGCTCGCCTCCCGCGTCGCCAACAACGGCGTGATGGAGGGCGCGCTGACGATCGACGGGCTGCTTGTCAGCGCCGAGCTCGACGGACAGGCCTGGACGCTGGTGGGCCTCCCCGATGCATGGGTCGCCGCGGCACGGAGCGCTGGCCGCCCGGCCGGCCAGGCCGGCTCGGCCGAGCTCGGATCCGGAATCAGTGTGACCTTCACCTCCTCCGGCCCCCGAGTCGGGTCGGCACCGCCGCTCACCATCTCGCTGGTGCCGACGGCGCTCGCAGATTTCCACGACGTCCCGGCGGTCATCGCCAGCGACGCCTTCACCGACCGCGCCACGCGGGGCGCCGGAAGCGAGATCCCGCTCGATTTCGGCGCCGGCCTGATCCCGGCACCGATCATCGGACAGCTGCGTGCCATTCCCACGACCGATCCGCAGCGGCCAGCCGCGATCGCGGACCTCGCGACGGTATCGCTGCTGCGGTACGCAGGGAACGGAACGGTCCTCGAGCCCGATGAGTGGTGGCTCGGCGTCGATGGTGCTCCCGCACCGGTCGTCGCGGCGCTGCGTGGCCCGGACTTCGAGAGCCGCGCGGTGCTGGCTCGGGCCGAACGGACGGCGGAGCGACAGGCGGACCCGATCGCGCTCGGCGTGCTGGGGGCGCTGATCATGGGCGTCCTCGCCGCCGCGGCGTTCGCCGTCGTCGGGTTCGTCGCCTCGACGGCGATGGCCGCCCGCGAGCGGCTCTCCGAGTTCGCGGTCCTTCGC
>DAINOY010000230.1:0-3489 GCA_036743735.1 Chloroflexota bacterium | reverse complement strand
TCGTCGTCGTCGGCCCGCCGCCTCCCCCGCGCCTCCCGCCGCCCACGTCGTCGTCCCGCGGTTCGTGATCGTCACGGGGTAGTGGGCGGTCTGGCTGGGCGTCCACGTGGCCGGCACCTCGGCCCGATACTCCGCCCGGGGTTGCAGCACGGTGAGCGTCGCGGCTTCGCTCATCACGCGGCCTCCGTCACCGGTCACGACGGCTCGAAACCGGCTGCCGTCGATGAGGTACGAGGCGACGACGTGCAGCGTCGAGGCTCGCTCGCCGCGGATCAGCACACCGTCGCGTTCCCAGCGATAGCGCAGCGGGGCGGCGCCGGAGGCGCGAACCTCGAAGGTGACCGGCTCGCCCAGGACGGCGTCCTGCGAGCGCGGCTGTTGACCGATGACTGGGCCAGCTTCGGCGTCGCGACTGATCGCGAAGACCGACCCCTGCGGTCGATTCAGCCACACGAGCTCACCGGTCGGCGAGACATCCATCGCGACGACCTCGGAAGGGTACGTATCGCCCGACGAGATGCCGGTCGCGAACTCGGAGAACCTGCCGTCTCCGTCGAGCATGCCGATCCAGGCAGCACAGAAGTCGATGAAGAAGTACGCGCCGTCATAGGCGCTCCCGAAGGCGGTACCGTCGGTTCCGCCACGGTAGACGACGCCCCCATCGATGCCGCACCCCTGTGCGCCCTCGCGCCCGTGGGGATAGGCGTAGACCGGCGGCGTGATTCCCGGCTCATCGACGTAGCCTTCGCTGAGCGGCCACCCCAGGTTCTGGCCGGCGGTGACCAGGTTCACCTCCTCCCACGAAACGTCGCCGGTGTCGTTCACGAAGATCCGACTGCCGGAGGGATCGACCGCGATCGTGAACGGGTTCCGCAGGCCCAGGGCCCAGATGGCCTGCAGCGGTCCACTCGTCCGGTCGATGAAGGGGTTGTCCGGCGGAATGCTGCCGTCACGGTTGATGCGCAGCACCTTCCCGAGCAGCGATCCGAGCTCCTGCGCCTCGGACGAGCGGGTGTTGTCGCCGACGCCGATGAGCAGCGTCCCGTCCAGGTTGACTGTCACCGCCCCGCCGACGTGATAGCTCGCCACCTGGTCGGGCAGCTCGAGCAGGATGCGCTCGCTCGACGGATCGATGGTGTCGCCGGTCAGCGTGAAGCGGCTCACCCGGTTGTGAATGGGCGCCGCTCCCACGGTGTAGTGCAGGTACAGGTAGCCGTTCGATGCGAACTCGGGGTCGAAATCGATGCCAAGGAGGCCGCGCTCCGCCTCCGTGTCGACGTCGAGCTGGAGCGCCGGCGGCGGCGTCTCCTGCATTCCGCGATTGAGGATCCAGACCTCGCCCGCCTTGCCGAGGGCGAAGAGCCTTCCGTCCGGCGCAAATCGCAACGCGGTCGGATTGGGCAGGCCACGGGCGTACTCGCGCTCCACGAATCCATCGGGGAGAACCGTCGACGCCGCGCCGGCTGCGGGCATCAAGCCGATCAGCAGCATGGCGGTCATCAGCGCGACCAGCCACCGGCTCGCGGCGGGTAAGCGGTGCATCGGCCGTCAGTATGGATGAGCCGCGGGTGCCACGCTGAAGCGACCCGCTACCATCAACGGCCCATGGCCCGCATCGTCGTCGTCGAGCCCGTGGCGCAGCCCGGGCTCGACGTGCTCACCGCCGCCCACGAGACGGACATCCGCCTCGGGCTGGCACGTGACGAGCTCCTCCGCCTCCTGGCGGAGGGCGGTGGCTACGACGCCATCGTCGTGCGCAGCCAGACGCGCGTCGACGCCGAGCTGCTCGCCGCCGGCGCGCCGCGTCTCTCGGTCGTGGGCGTGGCGAGCGTCGGAACCGACCGCATCGACCTCGAGGCGGCCACGCGCGCGGGCGTCATGGTCGTCAACGCGCCCACCGGCAACACGATCGCCGCCGCCGAGCACACGATGGCCCTCATGCTCGCGCTCCTGCGCCAGGTGCCGACGGCCGACGCCTCGATCCGCAACGGCCGCTGGGACCGGACGAGCTTCACCGGCACCGAGCTGCGGCACAAGACGGTGGGGATCATCGGTCTGGGGAAGATCGGAAAGGCGATCGCACGACGCGCCGGCGGATTCGAGGCGCGGGTCCTCGCGTACGACCCGTACCTCACCGCTGACCAGGCGACCGAGGCGGGCGCGAAGCTGGTCGGGCTGCCTGAGCTGCTGCTGCGCGCGGACATCATCACGGTTCACACACCGCTCACCAGCCAGACGCGCGGGATGATCGGGCGTCCCCAGCTCGAGGCGATGAAGCCGGGCGCCTACCTCCTCAACGTGGCCCGCGGCGGCATCGTCGACGAGGCGGCGCTCGCCTCCGCACTGGCCGATGGCCGTCTGGCAGGCGCGGCCGTCGACGTCTACGCCGCTGAGCCGATGGCTGCCGACAACCCGCTCCGGGACGCGCCGCACACGGTCCTCACCCCGCATCTCGGCGCGTCGACCGCGGAGGCACAGGACCGCGTGGGCATCGAGATGGCCGAGCAAGTGCTCGAGGCGCTGGCCGGCGTCACGCCGCCGTACGCCGTGAACGCCCCCGCCGTGGCGCCCGATGTCCTGCCCCGTCTCCGCCCGTATGTCGAGCTGGCTCGGCGGCTGGCCGCGCTGGCCCGTCAGCTGGCGCCATCGGCCTTCGACTCGATCGCGCTGACCTACGCCGGCGAGATCGCCGCGTGGGACTGCGCCCCGATCCGCACCGCCGCCCTCGCCGGCATGCTCGAGGCCGTGACGGACCAACGGGTCAATGCCGTCAACGCCGATCTCGTCGCTCGAGAGCGCGGCTTCACGGTGGGGGAGACGCGGACCGCCGAAAGCGGCCCGTGGTCATCGCTCGTGACCCTGGAGCTCGGTTCGGGCGATGAGGCGGTGCACCTCTCGGGCTCGACCGCGCACGGCCGTCCGCACCTCGCCGGGCTCGAGGGATTCGCGATCGACGCCGAGCTCTCGGGGCTCATGCTGATCACGCGTCATCACGACCGCCCGGGGATCGTCGGCGCGGTCGGCACGCTCCTCGCCGAGGCCGGCGTCAACATCTCGTCGCTCGAGCTGTCGCGGATGTCGGCCCGCGGACAGGCCATGATGGTCGTCCAGGTCGACGAGAGCGTCCCGGCCGCGGTGCTCGAGCGGCTGCGGTCCGTCGACGGGATCGTCGAGGTGCGGCTCGTGGACCTGCCGGGCCTCTAGGGCAGCCGTCGACCGCCAGTCCGCGCCAGGCAGCCTGGCGTATCGGGGATCCGATGTGGATAACCATCGACCGAGCGCGGAAGTTCGTGGACAACCCGTCTTGCGCCGGTGCAGCGGCGGGTGCCATCATCTTCTCGTCCCGAAGGGGCAGCTGGCCGATCCGAGATTGCATCAACGGTCGCCGCGGTTCCTTCGGGACACTTCGTGTGCGCGGCATCCGCGCCCCCAGCACCCCAGGCCCTTAGCGGCGCTCGTCGAGCCGCCCGAGGATGAGCTCCAGCAGCT
>DAINOY010000229.1:0-3495 GCA_036743735.1 Chloroflexota bacterium | reverse complement strand
CGCAGCGCAGTGCTACATTGCGCAGCGCTCGAAGCGCCGCGCGCCGAGCGGATACGCCCAGTCCGTCGATACGCCGACGCCTGTTCGTACCCTCTCGGAGGACCTACATGCCCGGTCGCCTTCGATCGCCGCGCCGGTTGGCGCTGGTGATCTCGCTCTTCGGCCTGTTGCTCGCAGCGCCCGCCGCGACGGCGCAAGCCCAGACCGCCCTGACCCTCAGCACGCCCTTCCCCGGCGTCTCCGTACAGCCGGGGGCCACCGCCACGTTCCAGGTGGTCGTGGGAGCTGCCGAAGCCGTCCGCGCCGACCTGTCGGTGAGCGGCGCGCCCGAGGGCTGGACCGCCACGCTCAGAGGCGGCGGCTACGAGGTGCGCAGCGTGCAGGTCGACCCGGCGCAGCCGCCGACCGTGACGCTCGACATCGACGTCCCGGACGACGCGCCGGAGAGCGATGCGACGGTCACGCTCACCGCGACCGCTGGCGATGACACGGCCAGCCTGGCGCTCGACATCCACGTGGCGGCGCAGGCGGGCGGTTCCGTGAGCATGGAGGCGGACTTCCCGACCCTCCAGGGCACGGTCGACCAGAGCTTCGACTTCTCGCTCAACCTCTCGAACGACACGCCGCAGCCGCTCACCTTCAGCCTCCAGGCATCGGGCCCAGCCGGCTGGCAGGTCTCGGCGCGACCAGCG
Organism: Chloroflexota bacterium; assembly: GCA_036743735.1. GTDB lineage: Bacteria > Chloroflexota > Limnocylindria > QHBO01 > QHBO01 > JBDTNK01. Next base: position 2,803 of record DAINOY010000229.1, on the reverse strand, counting down.
AGCGAGGAGACGGCTGCCAGCGTCACCGTCGAAGCGGGATCACAGCAGCGGATCACTGCCACGGCACAGCCGTCGCCCGACGCCTCGACCGGCGAGTACCCGATCCAGGTCGTGGCGGTCTCCGGCGACCAGACGGCATCGGCGGACCTGACCGTCCAGATCACGGGCCGCGTCGAGATGCAGCTCACCACCGCGGACCAGCGCGTGAACACGACCGCGAACGCCGGATCGGCTCGTCCCTTCGACGTCGTGATCGTCAACAACGGGACATCACCGCTGACCAACGTGCAGCTGAGCGGCACCGGGCCCACCGACTGGGACATCACCTTCGACCAGCCGACCATCGACCAGATCGAGGCAGGAGCCACGCAGACCGCCACGGCGACGATCACACCATCGGCCAATGCCATCGCGGGTGATTACGTCGTCACGCTCAGCGCGAGCACCGAGGGCGCCAACGAATCGCTCCAGGTGCGGGTGACGGTGGAGACGTCGCCGATCTGGGGCATCGTCGGGATCCTGCTGATCCTGGCTGCCATCGGTGGGCTCGTCTGGGTCTTCCGCCGCTATGGCCGGCGCTGAAGGAGGACCGATGCCTCACGCAGCGCCGCTCCTCCGCACACAGGAGCTGACGAAGAAGTACGGAGACTTCACGGCGGTCGACGGGCTCAGCATCGAGCTGCGCCACGGCGAGATCTACGGCCTGCTCGGCCCGAACGGGGCCGGCAAGACGACGACGATCCTCATGCTCCTGGGGCTGTCGGAGCCGACCTCCGGCGAGGCTCGCGTGCTGGGGCTCGATCCGACCCGCAGCGCGCTCGAGGTGAAGCGCCGGGTCGGCTACCTGCCCGATGCGGTCGGCTTCTACCCGGGACTCACCGGGCGCGAGAACCTGCGCTACACGGCCCGCCTGAATGGCCTGCCGCGGACCGATGCAGAGGCGAAGATCACGTCGCTCCTCGACGAAGTCGGCCTGGCGGAGGCGGCGGACCGACCGGTCGAGACGTATTCGCGCGGGATGCTCCAGCGTCTCGGCATCGCCGATGCGCTGATGAAGGACCCCGAGATCCTCATCCTCGACGAGCCGACGACCGCGATCGATCCGACCGGCGTCACGCAGCTGCTGGCGCTGATCCGCGGTTTCGTCGCGCAGCGCGGGATCGGGGTGCTGCTCTCGAGCCACCTGCTCGAGCAGGTCGAGCGGCTCTGCGACCGGATCGGCATCTTCTCGCGCGGCAAACTCGTCGCGGAGGGCAGCGTCGGCGAGCTGTCTCGCCGGGCCGGCGGGGACGGGCTGCATCTCGACGAGATCTACCGCCGCCTCGTGCCGTCGCAGGAAGCGGAGGTGACCCATGACGCTGCGTAGTTGGACGTCCCGCCTCGCCACTCCGCCGGACGAGCGGCCCGAGTGGCTGCGCCGCCGCGGCGCGGGCTGGCGCATCGTCGCCGAGAAGGAGCTCGTCGATGCCCTGACCAGCCTCCGCTTCGGCGTCCTGTTCATCATCCTGGCCCTCGCGGCCGCCGCCCCGGTCTACGCGGCCGGCGGCGCGATCCGTGACGCCGCGGACCAGGCGAGCGGCGCGCCTGCCGTGTTCCTGGCGCTCTTCACGATCGGCGCAGACCCGGTTCCGTCGTTCGTGGCGCTCGTGGGCTTCCTGGCGCCACTGCTCGGCATCGCGTTCGGGTTCGACGCGATCAACGGCGAGCGCGGGCAGGGCACGCTGCCGCGCCTCGTCTCGCAGCCGATCCATCGCGACGACGTCATCAACGGCAAGTTCGCCGCGGGCCTGGCGGCGATCGCGCTGACGCTGGTGGCGGTCATGCTGGTCGTGGCGGGCATCGGTCTGTTCCGGCTGGGCATCGTCCCGACACTGTCCGAGGTGCTCAGGCTGCTCGCCTGGCTCGTCGTCACGATCCTCTACGTCGGGCTGTGGCTCGCCTTCGCGACGCTCTGCTCGGTCCTCGTCCGGCGGCCGGCGACATCGGCCCTGCTGGCGATCGGCGTCTGGCTGGCGCTCAGCCTCTTCGGGGTGCTGTTGGCGCAGGTGGTCGCGGGGGCACTGTCGCCGGTCACCGACCAGGCATCGGTCGCCGATTCGCTGGCCCACTCGCGGCTCGAGCAGCAGCTCTCGTCGATCAGCCCGAACACGCTCTTCACCCAGGTCACGCGGGTGCTGCTGAACCCGGGAACGACCGTGGTCGGCGTGCCGGGGATCGCGGAGCTCACACAGCTGTCGCAGCAGATCCCGACGCAGCTGTCGCTCGACCAGAGCCTGTTGCTGGCGTGGCCACAGGTCGTGATCCTCGTGGCCCTGACAGTGATCTGCTTTGCGGCGGCGTACGTCGTCTTCCTGCGCCAGGAGATGCGCAGCTGAGGTGCGGGTGGACGGCGCGCCGATCGATCGGCGTCGGGTCTGGGCGCGACCGGCCGTTTCACGGGGCACCGCGCGCTATCGGGAAAGATGTCGCTAGTGATATAGCGGCCGAGAGGCGAGCAGGCGCCGTCGCCTTGGGCTGGCCATCGCCATCACCGGCGGCCTCACGCTGTTCGTCGGGTACGCAGCCGTGAAGCTGGCACTCGACGCGGGAACGGTCGTCGCCGCGCTGATGATGCTCGTCGTGGGAATCGCGGTGACGATCGCCGGCTGGCGTGGGTCACCAGACGTGACGTCGACCGCGAGGTGACATACGCAGTCCTGGTTCGCATTAGCGGGCGGATGGACGGTTTAGCGGGCGCAGAAGCCGGTCTCCACGCTCAGGACCGCCGCGCGGAGCCCGAGCTGGGCCGATGCTTCCGGCTAAC
>DAINOY010000228.1:0-3525 GCA_036743735.1 Chloroflexota bacterium | reverse complement strand
AGCCCGGCAGCGCCCGTTTGGGGCGTTGGAGCGTCTCCGTGCGCGCGTGGCATGAATTCGGACGCTTCAGGCGCGCGGGATCGGCGCAACGCGCGCCTGGCATGAATTCGGACGCTTCAGGCGACGCTTCAGGCGCGCGGGATTGGCGCAACGCGCGCCTGAGCTGAATTCGGACGCCCCACGCGCGCGGGACCGCCCGCTGCAAAGAGGCCCTCGAGCTCGGCGGGCGGCACCGCGGGCGAGAAGTGGAACCCCTGCCCCATCGCGCAGCCGATCTGCCGCAGCTTGGAGAGCTGGCCGGGCTGCTCGATCCCCTCGGCCACGACCGTGGCATCGACCCGGCGCGCGAGCTCCAGGAGGCCGGCCACCACGCGCTCCGCGCGGGCGTCGCGCTCGAGCGCCGCGATCAGCGCGGCATCGATCTTCACGATGTCGAACGCCGTGAGCAGCAGCCGCGCGGACGAGGCAAAGCCACTGCCGAAGTCGTCGATCGCCAGCCGCACGCCGGTGCCACGCAACGCGGCGAGCGCCTCCGCGGTCTCCTCGATCCCGACGTGAGCGGATTCGGTCAGCTCCAGGACGACCTGACGCGGTTCGATCCCTGCGTCGGCGGCGGCATCGGTCAGCAGGGATGCGAGTCCGGGTTGGCTGAGCTGGAGCGGCGACACGTTGATGCTCACGAAGCGCCCGTTGGCGAGCAGGTCGCGGGTGCGGGCGTTGCGCTGCCAGGCGCCGGCCTGGCGGATCGCCTCGCGGATCACCCACTGGCCCAGCTCGACGATGACGCCGCTCGCCTCGGCCGCGGGGATGAACTCGGCGGGCGGCAGCAGGCCGCGCGTCGGATGGCGCCATCGGACCAGGGCCTCGACGCCGGCGAGGTCGCCGTGCTCGAGCTCGATGATCGGCTGGTAGTGCAGCTCGAGCTGGTGCTCGCGGATGGCGCGCTCGAGCAGCGGCCGCGTGCTGAGGCCGCGGGCCAGCGTGTCGTGGACCGCGGCGTCGAAGACGACCGAGCCGTCCTTGCCCTGGCTCTTCGCCACGTACATCGCGACATCGGCCTCGCGCATCAGCTCCTCGGCGTTGTCCGACCCGCCGGTGCCCACGCTGATCCCGATGCTGGCGCCGACCGGGCGGTCCCAACCGGCGACGACGCCGGAGCCACGGATGCTCGCGAGCAGCCGATGGGCGAGCTCCGACGCAGCCACCGCGGAGGCGCCCTGCACCACGAGGACGGCGAACTCGTCGCCGCCGAGGCGCGCCACAGTATCCGTGGCGCGCACCACCGACCGCAGCGAGTCGGCGACCGAGCCGAGGAGCAGGTCGCCGGCCTGGTGGCCGTACGTGTCGTTCACGCCCTTGAAGTCGTCCAGGTCCAGGAACAGCACCGCGGCGCTCGTCCCACGCTGCGCCAGCGCCGCGTCGAGGCGATCGCGGAAGAGCACGCGGTTCGCGAGCCCGGTGAGCGGGTCATGCAGCGCGCGTCGCTCCAGCTCACGCTCGAGGAGCTGCCGCTGCCGCAATGTCGCGTTCAGGTCGCTGACCAGCCCGGCGAGACGCGCGATGACGAGCCCGAAGAGCACGACGCAGCCGAGGGCGATGATCGGGACGTGGATCGGCTGGTCGGTGGTCCATTGCACGAGGAGCATGGCCGGCGCCATGAGCGAGGCGACGGCCAGCAGCGCGACGCGCCATACCGGCAGGGTCGGGCTGCTGAGCGGGGCGGGCCGGGCGATCTCGCGCATCGACGGATGCAGCGCAGCGGCGCCCCAGAAGAACGCGGCAGCGAGCCAGCCGATTTCGACGAGGTCGCCGGTGTTGTACGTCTCCTCGAGGGCCAGGACCGCGTACGGGAAGTCGGCGAGGAGGAGCGTCAGCAGCGCCAGCAGCAGGAAGACGAGCGCGGGCACCTGGCGGCCCGGGGCGAGGAACAGGCGAACGAGCACCGCGAGTAGCACGATGTCGAGCAGCGGATAGGCCAGCGCGACTGCCGTCTCGAACAGGCCGATCTCGGGGTCGAGCGCGATCGGCGCCATGACGAAGATCCAGCTCGCGAGCCCGACGCCGGCTGCCACGATGAGCGCATCGAGCAGCCCGGCACGGTCACCACCCGGGATCCGCCCGCGCACCAGACCGATGACTGCCACGGCCACCAGCCCCATCCCGATCAGGTAGAACGCGTCCGCCACCGACGGGAACGGCTCGATCGCGAAGACGCGCTCGAGGATGACCCACGTCCAGTCGCCGGCGGTGCTCAGCGCCAGCCCGGCCGCCAGCACGATCCAGGGCGCGCGCCTCGCAGGCCGATGACGCCAGACGCCGGCCAGCACGGCGAACACGCTGAGCATCCCGGGGACCTGGTAGGCGAAGTCCTGCAGGTCGTGCGACGGCAGCGCGAAATACACGATGAGCGACAGCGCGCCGAACGCCAGCCAGCCCGCGACGAGGGTGTCGGTCCGGCGGAGGCTGCGCAGCTGACCGGTGAGCGTGGCCACGGTCAACGATGTGCGACCGGAGGTCGCGGAGCGGTGCACAGCGGCACGGTATCTCCCGTTCCGCCGATGGTTGACCGACCGATGGTCCCGTGCAGCGGCACCAATCGTCCGCGTGTCACTCGTCGCCGAAGCGCAGCCACCCGGCGGGAAGCTCGCCGAGCAGCGACTGGGCGAGCACCGGATCGTCGGAGAGCCGCCAGTCAATGACCGTCCCGACCTCCGGCTCGTCCTTGCGCCACTCGAACCAGTTGATCATGCGCAGGCGCGGGAAGCGGGCACGCACATCGGTACTGAAGACCTGCCGGAACCAGGTCGCCTTGATCTCCTCCTCGGTCGGCGGGTCGGCCCCGGCCGGGTCCCAGAAGGCGGCGGTCTCGGTGATCGCCATCGGCTTGTCGTGGCCATCGGCGTAGTCCGCGTAGAAGTCGGGCACAGCGGTCTCGTCGCCGTTCACCCCGTGGTACGTGCCGGTGAGCCGCTCGACGAAGGCACCCTCCTCCGGGACCTCGTTCTCGCCCCACGGATGGGCGTTACCCCAGTGGTAGAGGCTCATCCCGACCCAGTCGACGGCATCGTCGCCGGGGTAGTACGGCGCGTACGGGTCGTCGCGCTCGGTCAGCGCGCCGTCCGCATCCGTGTCGAGCGCCGCGAACTCGGGGGTGTCGGGCGTGGCCTCGTAGCGGCCGCCGATGAACGGGTAGCCGGCGCCGTAGTTCGGTGCCCAGATCATGGCGGCGCCGGGGATGTCGTGGACCGCTTCGGCCACGCGGCGAAAGGCGTCGACATAGGCGTCCGGCTGCTGGCCCCAGGCGTACCAGCTGCCGTTCATCTCGTGCGCGAAGCGGACGAGGACCGGGACGCCGCGCTCGGTGTAGTCGCGCAAGGCCTGCGCCAGCTCGGCGATCGCGTCGTCGCTGACAGATGCCAGGCCGTCGTTCGGCTCCAGCGTGATGAGCGCCACGCCGCGGACTTCGGCGACCTGGTCGACGAAGGCGTCGAGGTTCGCCCGGGCGCCCGCGTCGAGCGGGAACGC
>DAINOY010000227.1:0-3533 GCA_036743735.1 Chloroflexota bacterium | reverse complement strand
CTGCAGTGCACATGCGAGGCGATCGGCCACTGCGACCTGCGTGAGGCGGCGATCGAGTACGAGACGACGCTGAACATGGCGATCGACGAGCGCTCGATCCAGGACAACCCGTACGTGGGCTTCAACCACGGCTACGGCCGCGACGAGACGCACAGCTTCATCCTGCGCGACTACAGCCGATGCATCGACTGCGGCCGCTGCGCGCAGGTCTGCAAGGACATCGTCGGCGCCGGCTGCTACGACTTCATCGGCAAGGGAATCGATTCGCTCGTCACGACCGCGGATTACGTCAGCCTCAACGAGACGCCGTGCGTCTCGTGCGGGCGATGCGCGGAGACGTGCCCGGTCGGGGCGCTCATGCCGCGACCACGGATCCTGGAGACCTATCAGCTCGACATCAGCCGCTGCATCTTCTGCGGCATCTGCGCCGATGCCTGCCCGTACGACGCGCTGCGCTGCGGCCCGGAGTTCGAGTTCAGCGAGTACCAGCGTGACCTGCCGATGCTTGACATCCTCGAGATGAGCGACCGGGAGCGACCCACCCGTTAGACCGATGCCTGTGGCTAGCCACGTGAGCGCGAAGCTGGACGGGCGCCCGATCGAGGCGGTGCTCATCGACGCCGGCGGGGTGATCGTCGACCCAAACTGGCATCGGATCGCGGAGTTGCTGGCGGAGCGCGGGGTGGAGGTCGAGGCGCACGCACTGATCGCGGCGGAGCCGCACGCGAAACACGCGCTCGACCTCCAGGGTCGGATCGGGCAGACCAGCGACGCGATCCGCCGGGAAACGTACCTCGCCAGCGTCATGGCGGCCGGTGGCTTGGACGGGGATGGCGCTGCAGTCGCGGAGGCATCGGGCCAGATGGAGCGTGAGCACCTCGAGCGCGGCATCTGGGAGGTCGTCCCGGAGGGGACGGCGGATGCGCTGGCGCGGCTGCGGGCGAGCGGCCTGAAGGTGGCGCTGGCGTCGAACGCGGAGAGATCGTTCCGGCACAAGCTGGCGGAGCTCGGATTGGCGGCCGCGTTCGACCACCTCGGCATCTCCGCCGAGATCGGGATCGAGAAGCCGGATCCGCGATTCTTCACCGCGATCCTCGACGCGATCGGCGTGGATGCCTCGCGCGCGCTGCACGTCGGGGATCTGTACGAGGTCGACGTGGTCGGCGCTCGGAGCGCCGGCCTCACCGCGGTGCTCGTGGATCCGGCCGACCTGTACGCGGACGTGGACGTCGTTCGTATCCGTTCGCTGTCCGAGCTGCCCGCCGTCCTGACCCTCGCCTGAGCGGGACCTCCGGCGAGGCGACGTGCGAGGATCTCACGGTTCACACATGAGGAGCGTTCACAGCACATGGCCACCTGGGCAGACCTGACACGCGACAACCCGACGCTCGCGGCGCGCGGGCGTGAGCTGCTCTATCGCCAGGGCAAGGGCGACGGGCTGATCGCCACGGTCCGAGGCGACGGACTGCCGCGCATCCACCCGATCGCGGTCGGCATCGTCGACGAACGGCTCTACGCGTTCATCAACGACTCGCCGAAGGGGCGCGACCTGGAGCGTGACGGGCGCTACGCCCTCCACGCCCTGCTGGACCCGAACGTGCCGCACGAGCTCGAGCTCCGCGGGCGGGCGCGCCTCGTCACCGATCCTGGAACCCGCGCCTCGGTGGCGAGCGGCTGGTCGTTCGAGGTCGACGATGAGTATCACCTCTTCGAGCTCGACATCGAGAGCGCGCTGGTCGGCGAGCGGGGCAGCCGGCGCGAATGGCCGCCGCGCTACACGACGTGGCGCAGCTCGGGCGGGACCAAGCCGACCTCGTGACCTCCAGCGGCGGCACCCGCCTGGAGTGGGCGCTCTTCCTCCTCCTCGGCTTCGCGTGGGGCAGCAGCTACCTGTTCATCAAGATCGGGGTCGACGCCGGACTGACGCCGTTCACGCTCGTCACGCTCCGGCTCTTCTTCGGGACGCTGCTGCTGGCAACGGTCGTCGCCGTCGCGCGAGAGCGGCTTCCGCGCGAGCGGCGGACCTACGCCCACCTCGTGGTCATGGCGGTGTTCAACGTGGCGCTGCCGTTCACGCTCATCACCTGGGCGGAGGGCAGCGTCGAGTCGTCGCTGGCCGCGATTCTCACCGCGCCGGTGCCGCTCTTCGTCATCGTCATCGGCCCATTCTTCCTGGCCGATGAGCGGATCACCCTGCCGCGCGTGCTGGGGCTGCTCGTCGGCTTCGTGGGCGTCTGGATCCTGGTCGGCTTCGACCCCACCCGATTGGCCGATGGCGATCTCTTCCCGGAGCTCGCGCTCATCGGCGCCTGCCTCTCCTATGCCGCCGGAGCCGTTTACGCCAGGCGCAACGTCCACGGCCTGCGTCCGATGATCCCCGCGCTCTTCCAGGTGCTCTTCGCGATGCTGATCGCCGGCACGCTGGCTCTGCTCTTCGAGCGACCGCTGGGGCTGTCGGTCCAGCCAATCGCCTTCCTTGCCGTGGTCTGGCTCGGGCTGCTCGGCTCCGGCCTCGCCTACCTGCTCTTCTTCCGCCTGCTGCGCACCTGGGGCGCGACCCGCACGTCGCTGGTCGCGTACCTCCTGCCGGTGGTCGGCATCGTCCTCGGGGTCCTCGTCCTGCGCGAGCCTGTGGACCTGCGGCTGATCGCGGGCACCGCGCTGGTGATCGGCGGCATCGCCATCGTCAATGCCCGGCTTCGCCTGCCGCGACGGGTGCGGGCCGAGTCGGCCTAGCGCGGCCTATCGATCGCGACGGCGGAGGTCGGTCCGGAGCTGGTCGACGGCCGCGCGAAGCCCGCTGAGGGGAGTGATCGAGGCCCCGGAGCCCACCGCACCGGCCGGCTGGCCTCCGACGTACACCGGCGTGGCGCCCACGGCCGCCGCGACGCCCGCCGCGGCCGCGGCGTCTTCAGGCATCGCGATGCCGAGCACCACCGCATCGGGCTTCAGCTCGTCCACCGCGGTTCGCCAGCTCTCGAGCGGCGTATCGGGGCCGAGGTAGACGACGCCGAGGCCGTTGCGGCGAGCGATGGTCGCGAACGCCAATGCGCCGATCTCGTGCCGGCTGTCCGGCGGCAGCCCGACGAGGACGAGCGGGCGCGTATCGCCGGATGATGCGGCCTGGAATGCCAGCGCCAGGCGGCGCAGCACGGCCTGCGAGGCGAGGTGCTCACCCGCCACGTCGGTCCGTCCGTCCGCCCAGTCGTCGCCGATGGCGACGAGCGCGGGCAACACGATCGACTCCAGCGAGCGATCGAGGTCCGCGACGAGAAACGCGTCGTCCAGCGCCCGATCCAGAGCCGCAGTATCGAGGTCGGAGGCCGCGCGGACGATCTGCTGGACCCGTTCGTCGAAGGGGACCGGCGGCGGCGGGGTCTGCACCTCATCCGCGATGGCGCGGCCGGTGCGGATCGCCTCGGCCGCCTGGGCCGGTGACCAGCCGCTATCCACGAGTCGCCGCATGCGGCGCAGGGTTGCGACCGCGGCGTCGTCGTAGCCTGATTCGTGCTCCGCCACGTGCGGATCGAGGA
>DAINOY010000226.1:0-3646 GCA_036743735.1 Chloroflexota bacterium | reverse complement strand
CGCTCGGACACTCCCTCGCGCCATTCACCTGGTGCATGAAACGGCCGGGAAGTCGGAGCTACCCGCTCTGGCATTCACCACAGACTCAAATCGGGCCGAATCGGCCGAAACTGCTCCGATTCGTCCCGATTTCATTCACCTGTGACTGACAGGCCCGGCAACTCGGAGCTACCGGCCAAACGATTCAGCACAGAATGCGCTGGCTCAGTGGCCCTGCCAGGCGGCCGCGACGATGACGCGCAGTCCGTCGCTGACCAGCGCATGACCGCCGAGGAGCACGGGGACCGATGCGTCGGTCGCGGCGGCGGTGAGCTCCGCGAGCCATGGCGTCCGCACGCGCGCCGCATCGCCGAAGTCCGACGCGAACCGATCCTCCTCCGGCGGCCAGGCATCGGCTTCGGCGGATCCGGCGAGCGAGGCCATGAGGACGCGGCTGTCGAGCACCACCGCGTCGCCGAGGGAGGCCAGCTCGGCGATGAGGCTGGTCGGGCCGTGCTCCTCGAGCCAGCGCGCCAGCAGCGACCGGGGGCGCCCGCCGCGAGCCGAGCGCATGCCGCGCTCCTCCACGAAGGCGCGGATGCGGCACGCCGTCTCTGTCTCGAGGTGGCGCCACGTCGACGCGGGGATGCGGCCCGCCACGACGAGCTCTGCATGCCGATCGCGCACGACCGCCCCCAGCTCGGCCAGCCCGGGCACCTCCAGGCCGCGCCCGCCCGGGACGACCGCCATCTCCATGAAGCCGCGCAGCCGATCATCGATGGAGCGCGTCCCACCGAGGCGGGTTGCGAGCCGCAGCAGCGCCAGATCCAGCGGCGTGTCGACGTCGAAGCGGCTGAACGGCGCCTCGGCCACGTCCCGGACTGCGAAGCCCGCCGCCTCCAGCGCGCGGGGCGCTGCGTTGTCGGTCGGGCAGCCTGCCAGCGCCGAGAGCGCCGCCTCCACCGCCGCGTCTCCCGGCTCGCCCATGGCGACGACGAAGGCATCGGCGCTGAATCGGTTGTTCGCGACCACCTCGCCGGGCAGCGGCGAGAGGAGCTGATCGAGCGCGTCGTCGTCGAGGAGCGCGAGCGCGCCGGCACCCGCGTAGCCGATGGCGTCGACTCGGCCCTCGGCTTCGGCGAGTGCTGCACGTGCCGCACCAGCGAACCAGCTGCCCCAGTGGAACGGCTCATCGGGCTGAGCCCGGCTGGGCCGCAGCGGCTCGACGGCCGCGCCAAGGGAACCCAGGCGCTGGCTCAGCTCAGCGGCGAGGAGCGCCTGCCCGGTTGCGGCCACCGCGGCGTACGAACCGGGCACGGCCTTCGCGGCAGCCTCCGACGGTTCGACGACGAGGACGAGCGGCGCGGGGCGCTCGCGCGACGGGCGAGCGGAGACATCGGGCCGGTCCGCGGGAGCGTCAGCCACGAGGCGCGGTGCGCTAGAGGCGTTCGAAGCGGTCGACGGGGAGCACGAAGACCGTTGCGCCGCCGACCTCCACCTCGACCGGGTACGGCATGTAGAACTCGCCGGGCTCCATGATCGGCGGCATCGGATTCACGAACTGCCGCCGGCTTCGGCTGCTGTTCGAGATGATCTCCAGCACAGCGTCCACGCCGTCATCCTCCACGCCGACCAGGATCGTGGCGTTGCCCTGCTTGAGGAAGCCGCCCGAGCTGTGCAGCCGCGTCGCGCGGTACTCCTTCTCGAGCAGGGCGTCGATGAGCGTGCCGGCATCCTCGTTGTGCACGATGGCGGCGACGAGCTTCATCTGCTTCGGACTCCTGTTGGTGCGGGGCGAGGCATCACAAGGGGTCGGCCGATTATGCCATCAGGCCGTTCGGCACTGGCGCGCAGCCGCAACACCGTTCATCCTGCGCGACGAACGTTACGGAGGAGCTGTCCATGTCCGTCAATCGCGGCGCGCTCTTCTGGGGGATCTTCTTCCTGCTCCTTGGCGGGATTCCGTTGCTCGACCGGCTGGGCGTCATCGACGCCGGCACCTGGGGCGACGTGTGGCGGCTCTGGCCGCTGATCATCATCGCATTCGGGATCGCGATCCTCATCGGACGCAGCCGGATGGCGATGGCCGGGACCGTCGTGACCGCCGTCGTCATCGGCGGGATCGCCGGCGCCGGGCTCGCCGCCGGCAGTGGCTTTCTGAACTTCGGCGACTGCGTTCCGGGCGGCAGCGAGACCGCCCTGCAGCAGACCAGCGACAACGGCGAGCTCCAGGATGGGGCTCGTGTCGACATCGATGGCAACTGCGGCGAGATCACCGTCGCCGGCACGAGCGGGACGCAGTGGAACCTCGACGCGAGCTACCGTGGCTCCCCGCCGCGCGTCTCGTCGGGTACCGGCTCGGTCCGCATCCAGGCGCCCGAGGGGACCTCGCAGCGCCAGGAATGGGACATCCGGGTGCCGACCGATGTCGTGCGTGAGCTGCACGTCGGCATGAACGCCGGCGGCTCGACGATCGACGTGAAGGGCGCTCAGCTCGACGAGCTGGACGTCGAGACGAACGCGGGCGACGCGCGGATCGACGCCAGCGGCGCGCAGATCGGCACGCTGTCCGTCGACGTCAACGCGGGACGCATCCGGATTACGCTGGATGGCCCGGTCGACGACGGCAGCCTGTCGGTCAATGCCGGGGCGATCGACCTGTGCGTCCCGGATGGTGCGGCCCTGCGCCTCGTCGTCGAGGAGCAGCTGACCTTCGCCACGAACCTCGACAACCGGGGCCTGGACCAGAACGGCGAGACGTGGACGCGGCAGGGGAGCGGCCCGGAGATCGCGCTGCACGTCGAGGGCAACGCGGCCAGCTTCACCCTCGACCCGGAGGATGGATGTCAATGAACGAGCGCCTCTACCGGTCGCGCAGCGACCGCATGATCGCCGGCGTGGCCGGCGGCCTCGCCCAGTCGATGCGCCTCGATCCGTCGATCGTCCGCATCATCTGGGCGATCCTCGTGCCCGCCACCGGCGGCCTCGCGCTGATCGTCTACATCGTCATGGCGATCGTCGTTCCCGAGGAGCCGGCGGGAGCCGAGCATGCGCCGCCGCGCCCGGTCACCGGAACCTCGTTCGCCGTGCCGGTCGGTGCGGCCCTCGTCGTGCTCGGCGCCTACCTGCTGCTGCGGCAGTACATCCCGCAGCTGGACTTCGATCGGATCTGGCCGGTCCTGCTCATCGGCCTCGGGGTCCTGCTGCTGATCGTCGCCATGCGACGGCGCAGCGACGATCCGGGAGGCCCCCGATGACGCCGCGAAATGGCGCCGTGGTCGCCGCCACCTGGCTCATCGGCCTGGGGCTCGTCTTCCTCGTCCGCGACTGGATGGATCTCTCCTGGGGCGAGGCGTGGCCGCTCTTCGTGATCCTGGTGGGGGTGGCGACCCTGGTCACCGCCTTCCTCGGGCGCCGGCCGATCCTGTCCAGGTCCTGGGATCTGCTCTGGCCGATCGCCTGGATCGCGGTCGGCGTCGTCCTGCTGCTCAGTACCACCGGGCGGCTTGCGGCCACGCCAGGCGAGCTCATCAGCAACGGCTGGCCGATCGTGCTCGTCGGCATCGGCCTCTGGTTCCTCGGCTCGGCGTTCATCAACCGCCGCCCGGAGACGCGGAGCCTGAGCCTGCCCCTCCCCGCGGTGAGCGAGGCGCGCGTGCGGTTGGGC
>DAINOY010000225.1:0-3669 GCA_036743735.1 Chloroflexota bacterium | reverse complement strand
CTCCGCGACCGTAGGGCCCGTCCGCGCGCCGGAAGTCGCCGCCTGCCTGTCCTGACGACGGTAGGCGACCGAGCGAGCCAGCTAGGCGGCGTTGCCGGCATCGGTTGAGCTCGAGCCAGCGCTCGTCGAGCGGATTCGGCGCCGTCCGGCTCGCCTACGGTCGCGGGAGCGGGCGGCTGGCGGCTTGGTGAACGCGAGCAGCCCCGCGGGAGGGGCTGCGCCGGTCGGCGTCCTCAGCCACGTCATCGCCGCCCGGCCACGAAGCGCGAACCGCGCGAACAACGCTGAGTGCGCATCAACGTGCCGTCGAGCTGTCGTGCCCTCGACGACGAGAAGCATCGGGACGATCGCGAGTGGACGCCAGCCGCGCTCCTCGGCGATCACCCGCGCATTTCTCGTCTTGCGGTCGAGCGTGGACAGAAGTGCCTGGACGTCCACGATGATCGTCTTGATCTCGATCACCAGCAGAATCCGCGTTGCTGGATGCCACGCCATGATGTCGATGCTGCCGCGCTCGCCGTAGCGACTGAACGTAACCTCGACCTCCGCGATCCATGCGACTCGGCGCAGCCATGCGACGAAACGCTCCTGCAGTGCGGCGTGATCGGCGTCGAGCAGTCGCCGAACGTCGCCTCCCGGGAGGGCAACGTCGAGCCTGAGGCTGCCACCAAGCACAGCGACGATCGCACGCAACGCATCGAGGCGGTGCGAACCGATGCGCCCGGCTTCGAAGTCGCTGAGCACCGACCGGGCCACACCGGCGCGAGTCGCTACCTCTGACTGCTTCAGACCCAGCCGATGACGCAACGCTCGGAGGCATCGGCCGACGACATCGTCCTGCATGGCACCCCTCGTCCGAGGATGCCGAGCCGGCGCGGTCCGCGGCCACCTCGAGGGGAAGGCCGCGGCGATGTCGAAGGGCACTCGCTCATCCCGCGCCGCCCGGCGCGCGGCATCCTGCCACTCGCCGCTTACCAGCCACTTACCGAGGCATTAACGCGGACCCATGTCGAGAGGCGTGTCGGCATCTGTCCGTCCTGGCGACGTTAGGGACGCGGAGACCGCGGGTTGTCGGCATCTGTCCGTCCTGGCGACGTTAGGGACGTGGAGACCGCGGGTTGTCGGCATCTGTCCGTCCTGGCGACGTTAGGCAACGAAAGGCGCCGATCGGGTCGCGGAATGACGCTCCGCTGAGCGTGGAATGGCTGCATTTCGGCTGATTCGCTGATGTCCGGCTCCCCTACGGTCGCCAAAGCGGACAGATGACAACTCTGGTGATGAGCCGCATCGCGGGCGCGTGGGGCCGCCCAGCCACGGTGCGCAGGGCGCGCACGGCGCGCACGGCCCGGACGGCCCGCACGGCGCCCACCGCCGCCGCTTCCCGGCGGCCCCCGCCGCCCGGCCCGCACCGCCAGGAACGATTCAGCGCAGCTCGGGCAGCAGCTCGTCGAGCCGGTCCCAGGTCTCGATCGCGCCCTGGGTCATGCCCGTGGCGAGCGCCGCGTCGATGTTGTCGGCAGAGCCCATGTGCGACACGGCGCGCATCAGCGTCCTGCCGCCATCGAGCTCCTCGAGGGTCAGCGTCTCCGGTCCGCCCTGCGGGCCGACACCCTCGACGTCGAACATGAACGTCCAGGTGATGCGCTCCACGGGCACGACGTCGAGGTACTCGCCGTAGAACGTGAACTCGTTGCCTGACTCGTCGGTGCTGACCCAGCGCCACCTGCCGCCGGGACGGAGATCGAGCTCCACGACCCGCGTGGTATGGCCGCGCGGACCCCACCAGCGAGGGATGAGGTCGGCATCGGTGTTGGCGCGCCAGACGAGCGCGCGGGGCGCCTCGAAGATCCGTTCGTAGGTGAGATCGCCGCCCTCCGAGTAGATCGTGGTCGTGTCGGTGCTGCCTCGGTCAATCCTGGTCGCGGTCATCATCGGTCTCCTGTGCCTGTGGGGGGTGGTCCTGGATGTCGCGGAGGAAGGCGTCGAGCCGCTCGAAGCGCTCCTCCCAATGGGGGCGGTACTGGCCGACCCACTCGGCCACATCGCGGAGTGGACCGGCCGTGAGCCGACGTGGACGCCACTGCGCCTGCCGTCCCCGCTCGATCAGCCCGGCCCGTTCGAGCACGCGAAGGTGCTTGGAGATCGCCGGCTGGCTCAGGTCGAACGGCGCCGCGAGCTCGGTGACCGATGCCTCGCCGCGCGCCAGCCGCGCGAGGATCGCTCGTCGCGTCGGGTCTGCCAGCGCTCCGAAGGTGAGCGTGAGTGGGTCGGCCGATCTGTCCATCGCTGTATGGTTATATAGCCAACAGGTGATCCATGTCAACCCGTTATGCTCGCCCGGTGAAGCTGCACCTGCTCGACGGCACGTTCGAGCTCTTCCGCGCTTACTTCAGCCGCCCGATGCGCCACGCGCCGGACGGGCGCCCGGTCAACGCCGTGGCCGGCCTGATCGACAGCACGCTCTCCCTCCTCCGCGAGCCCGATGTCACCCACCTCGGCGCCGCCACCGACCATGTCATCGAGTCGTGGCGCAACGATCTCTACCCCGGCTACAAGTCGAGCGCCGGCGTTCCCCACGAGCTCCTCTCGCAGTTCGCGCTGGCCGAGCGCGCGCTCGAGGCGCTCGGGGTCGTCGTCTGGCCGATGGTCGAGGACGAGGCCGATGACGCGATCGCCACGGCAGTCGCGCGGCACCTCGACGATCCGCGCGTCGAGCAGATCGTCATCTGCAGCGTCGACAAGGACCTGGGGCAGTGCGTCACCGGTGACCGCGTCGTGCTGCGCGACCGGATGCGCAACGTCGTCTACGACGAGGCCGGCATCGAGGCCAAGTTCGGCGTGCGCCCCGCATCGATCCCCGACTACCTCGCGCTCGTCGGTGACAGCAGCGACGGCTACCCGGGCCTGCCGGGCTGGGGCGCGAAGTCGGCCGCGGCGGTGCTCCACAAATTCGGCACGCTCGACGCCATCCCGGAGAGCCCGCTCGACTGGGACCTGCCGGTGCGGAACGCGAGCCGTCTGGCGCACACCCTGGTCACGCAACGAGACGAGGCGATCCTGTACCGGACGCTCGCCACGCTGCGGCTCGAGTCGGACGCGACCCAGAGCCTCGAGGAGCTCGAGTGGCGAGGCGTGCGGCGCCAGGCGTTCATCGGGCTGTGCGACGAGCTGGGGCTCGACACCGTACGGGAGCGCGTCCACCGCTGGGCGGAGTGAAGCCGCGACGACGCTCCCCGCGCTCGAAGCGAGGGGCGACCGAAGGAGCGCCACGCGGTCGGGGGCGGCTGGCGCTCGGTGACTCCCTTGCGCCATTCCGTGGTGAATGAAGCGGCCGGGAACCTGGAGCTTCCAGTCGTGGCATTCACCACAGACTCAAATGGAGCCTGATTGGCCGAAACTGCTCCGAATCGGCCCCGTTTCATTCACACCTGACTGACAGGCCCGGCAACCCGGGCCCACCAGCGGCATCATTCACCACGGAATCAGAGTGCAGCTACGGACGCGGCGGTCGGTACTCACCTGGTACGTTCGGTCGAGTGAGCTCGGGCGCAGCCACGGCTAGGCTGCGCCTCCCATGCGGATCCCACGTCTCAGCGCCGCCCTGCTCGCGGCTGCGGTGCTCCTCAGTGGCCTGCCCGGAACGCGGCAGCCGGTCGCCGCCGCCGGCGC
>DAINOY010000224.1:0-3709 GCA_036743735.1 Chloroflexota bacterium | reverse complement strand
CTGTTCCGCGGAACTGCTGCGCCAGGTCCAGCACCGCGTGCTCGTTCAGCCCGCGGCGGATCACCGCGTTGACCTTGATCGGCGTCAGACCCGCGCGCTCCGCGGCCGCGATGCCGTCCAGCACCCGCGACACCGGCACGCGCGCGTCGTTCATGCGCATGAACGTCTCGTCGTCGAGCGCATCGAGTGAGACGGTGACGCGCGAGAGGCCCGCCTCCGCCAGCGCGGCGGCCTTGGTGGCCAGCAGCGAGCCGTTCGTGGTGAGCGTCAGGTCATCGACACCGTCGATCGCCGCCAGCATCCGTACCAGCTCGGCGACGTTGCGCCGCACGAGTGGCTCGCCGCCGGTCAGTCGCAGCTTGTGCACGCCGAGCGGCACGGCGGCGCGCACGACCCGGGCGATCTCCTCGAAATCGAGGATCTGCGCACGCGGCAGGAAGGCGTGATCGGGACCGAAGAGCTCGCGCGGCATGCAGTAGACGCAGCGGAAGTTGCATCGGTCCGTCACGCTCACGCGGAGGTCGCGCATGGGGCGACCGAGGCGGTCGACGACGGGAGGCATCGGGCTCATCGTCCCATCAGCGGTCGGCGCTGCCAAGTCGGACTCGCGGTGTCCGCGCGCACCTGCCAACTTGCCGCCGTGGAACGGATGGCACAGCGGTTGCGTCTGGGCTGCCTCGTGAATGAATTGAGTCGTTTCGAGATGACCGTCCTGGCGGTCTTTCTCCTCCCCCTGATCCTCGGCGGATTCCTCGTCGCCTTCGCCTGACCTCGGCCGGCGCCTGATGCACTAGCATCGGGCCCGATGCCTGACCGATCCGACCTCCCACCGCAGCTGCTCCAGCGGTTGGTCGAGATCGTCGGAGTCGACCACGTCCTGACCGATGCCGGCCTCACGGCCGGCTTCGAGGTTGATTGGACACGTCGCTTCTCGGGCCGGGCGGGGGCGGTGGTTCGCCCGGCCGATACCGCCGCCGTGGCCGCGGTCCTGGCGGCTCTCGCGGAGGCAGGGGTCGGCGTGACGCCGCAGGGCGGCAACACCGGGCTCGTCGGTGGCTCCGTGCCGCGGGACGGCGACGTCATCCTGTCGATGACGAGGCTGCGCGCCCTCGAGCCGGTCGACGAGCTCGCGGGTGAAGTGACCGCCGGTGCCGGCGTGACCCTGGGTTCGTTGCAGGCTCACGCCGCCGCGTCGGGCCTCGCCTTCGGCGTGGATTTCGCGGCCCGCGACTCGGCGACGGTGGGCGGCGCCATCGCCACGAACGCGGGTGGCATCAACGTCCTGCGCCACGGACCGATGCGAGCCCAGGTAATCGGCCTCGAGGCGGTGCTGGCCGACGGCACCATCGTGCGCCGGCTGCCCGGAATGCCGAAGGACAACAGCGGCTACCACCTGCCGTCGCTCATCGCCGGGTCGGAGGGCACGCTGGCCGTGATCACCACGGCTCGGCTGCGGCTGGTTCCGCGTCCCGCGCGCCAGGCCGTCGCGCTGGCTGCGCTGCCGTCGCTGACTGCCGCCGTTCGGCTGGCAGCGGCGCTCCGGCGCGGCGTGACCGGCCTCCAGGCGCTCGAGTTGTTCGAGGAGGCGGGCATGGCGCTGGTCATGCGGCATGCTGGACTGGCGCGGCCCTTTCCCCAGCCAGCCGCGGCCTACCTGCTTGCCGAGGCGGGCGGCGACGACCCGGAGGAGCCGCTGCTGGCGGGGATCGCCTCCGCCGACGAGGTGGGCGACGCGGTCGTGGCCACCGATCCGGCCGGCCGGGAGCGGCTCTGGGCGCTGCGTGAGCGGCACACCGAGGCAATCAACGCCGAGGGCATCCCGCACAAGCTCGACGTATCGGTCCCCATCGGGTCCATGGCGGACGTTGCCGAACGCGCGCGGTCGGTCGTCCAGGAGACGGCGCCGGGGGCGGCCCTCTACCTCTACGGGCACGTGGCGGATGGCAACCTGCACGTCAACATCGTGGGGCCGGCGCCGGACGACGAGACGGTCGACGACGCCGTGCTCGGGCTCGTCTGCGAGTTCGGCGGGAGCGTGAGCGCCGAGCACGGCATCGGACGCGCGAAGGTCCGCTGGCTCGAACGCGATCGGGGTGCGGCTGCCGTGGCCATGATGCGGACGATCAAGCACGCGCTCGATCCCGCGGGCATCCTCAATCCGGGTGTCCTGCTCCCCGAGGTGCGCTAGGCCGATTCGCCGTGCGCGTGCGGATGCTCGACCAGCCGGACGCCCAGGTCGGGGAGCGGACGCGGGTCGGGATCGGGCTCATGCTCGGCGGTTCGCTCGTCGACGTCGTAGGTCCACTGCGGGCCGTCGGCCGCGATCGACTCCAGGGCCACCGCGGCCGTCTCGATGTCGTCGGCCGTCGTGCCGAGCCCGAAGCTCATCCGCGCCGCGCCGGGCAGCCGAGGGTGGCCGCCGCCGCGCGTCGCGTCCATCAGCTGCGCCGTCGTGGCGTCGTCGACCTGGAGCAGCCGGATCATCAGCGGGTGGGCGCAGAAGCAGCCGTGCCGCACGCCAATGCCGTGCTCGGCGGAGAGGACCGCCGCCAGCAGATCGTGCGGATAGGGCTGGAGGTTGAACGTCACGAGCCCCACCCGCGGATGGCGCGGCTCCCAGATCCCGTATCGAACGAATCCCGGGATGCGGCCGAAACGCTCGTGGGCCAGTGCCAGCAGCTCCTGCTCCTCGGCGGCGACGCGGTCCATGCCCGCCGCGGCGAGCGTGTCGCAGGCCACGCCCAGCGCAACCGCGCCGATGACGTTCGGCGAGCCCGCCTCCTGCCGGTCGGGCAGCTCGGCCCAGACCGTCTCCTCGACGGTCACGAGCTTCACCGCTCCGCCGCCACGCAGGAAGGGATCGCCGGCCGAGAGCCAGTCGCGCTCGCCGATCAGCACCCCCGCGCCATACGGCGCGTACAGCTTGTGACCGCTCATGGCCAGGAAGTCGATCCCGTCGCGGGCCATGTCGATCGGTGCGTGCGGCGCCAGCTGCGCCGCGTCGACGAGCAGCCGCGCGCCGTGACGGTGCGCCAGCTCGGCGATCTCGCGCACCGGCCAGATCTCGCCGGTCACGTTGCTCGCTCCGGTGACCGCGACGAGGTGCGGGTCCTCGCACGGCGGCAGCGTCGGCAGGACGTCGTCCAGCTGCTGGAGCGCGTCGGCCGGCGACTCGGGAATGTTCAGGAAGCGCGCTCCGCCGCAGCGCTTCCACGGCAGCAGGTTGGCGTGGTGCTCGCCGGCGAATGCGACGACGTGCGTTCCCTCGGGCAGCGTGCCGGCGAGGAGGTTGATGGCGTCGGTCGTGTTGCGGGTGAAGATGACCGCGTCGTCCTCGCGGGCGCCGAAGAAGCGCTGCACCGACTCGCGCGCTCCCTCGTACGCGGCCGTGGCTGCGCGCGACTTGAAGCCGGCGCCGCGGTGGACGCTCGAGTACCACTCGAGGGTCCGCGCGACGGCGTCGGCGACCTCGACCAGCGCCGGTGCCGAGGCCGCGTAGTCCAGGTTCACATACCGTCGTTGCTCGCCGGTCACCAGCGGCACGACGGTGTCGGCTCCGACGAAACGCAGCGACGCGTGGACCGAACGCTCGGGCGTGGCCGTCATTGGTGGCATCGTACTCCGGCTGTCATCCCAGGAAGATGAGCTTCAGGCCGGCGATCACGAGGACGATCGCCAGCGCCCGTCGCAGCCCGGACAGGTTGAGACG
>DAINOY010000223.1:1652-3716 GCA_036743735.1 Chloroflexota bacterium | reverse complement strand
GCGGAGCTCGACATCTTCATCGGTCCGGACTTCGTCATCACCCTGCCGAACGACATCGTGCTGCCACTGCCCGCCATGTTCGAGCGCGCGCAGGCCAATCCCGAGGTGCGAGACCAGCTGATGAGCAAGGGATCGGGCTACCTGCTGTACGAGATCCTGGACCGATGCGTCGACGCCGGCTTTCCGATGCTCGGCCAGATCGGCCGGAAGCTCCGGCGTCTCGAGGACGACATCTTCGAGGGCGGTCGCAGCGCGGAGATCGTGCGCGAGCTCAGCAACGCGAAGCAGGAGATCATCAACTTCCGCTCCGTCATTCGCCCCCAGCGCGCGGTGTTCAGGGCGCTCGAGCGCGCGAAGCAGCGCTACCTGACCGACGAGCTCGACATCTACTTCGACGACCTGACCGATGCGTCCGAGCGCATCTGGGACGTGCTCGAGAACTTCAAGGAGATCGTCGAGGGGCTCGAGAGCACGAACGAGTCGGTGCTCAGCCACCGCCTGAATGACGCCTTCCGCGTCCTCACCGCCGTGAGCGTGATCCTGCTGCCGCTGACCCTCGTCGCGAGCATCTTCGGCATGAACGTCCATTTCCCGGGCGAGACGACGCCAGAGGCGTTCTGGACGATCCTCGTCTTCATGGCGATCATCCTCATCGCCATGATCATCTACTTCCGGCGGCGCGGCTGGCTCTGAGCTGGCGCTGAGCCGGCGCCTCAGCGCGCGGCAACGCCTGGCGCCAGGCGCACGTGCGGAAGCTCGGTGACGACATCGAGCAGCTCGGGGCGCAGCTCGGAGATCGTCCGGCAGCGCTGGCAGACGGCGCGAGCGGGCAGGTTCGGCAGCTCGGGTGGACGTGCGGCGCCGATGATCTCGAGCAAGCCGGACGGGAGCCGGGTGACGCGGCCCCACCAGCGCAGGATCTCGTCGTACTGCTCGTGGCTGCGCTCGGTCTCGTGCGCCGAATGGAGGTCCCACACCCCGTCGAGCCGCCGCACCCATCCCGGCGGGAAGCGGAACACGCGAATCGGCACAGCTTCCGGCTCGTCGCGCGGCGGATCGAGCACGAGGTGCTGGCGATGGTCGTGCACCGAACGCGGCGTTGGCAGCTCGAGGACCGGACCGAACTCCCGGTTGCACAGGTATCGGCCGTCCAGGGCACTGCCGCAGAGCACATGAATCCGGCTCTCGTCGAGTCGGGCGAGACGCCTCGGCTCCGCGATCGGCATGGGCCGATGGTGGCACGCTCGACGGCCCACGTCGAGCGTACGGCACGCGTCCTGGCCGTCATTTGACCGATGGCGCCCGCGCGGCGCCTGGGGCATCCTCAGCGACCATGTCCCTCCTCAGCCTGCGCGAGATCACGAAGAGCTTCGGCGGACGCCGCATCCTCGATGGCGCGACGCTCGAGGTTGAGGACGCTGCGCGCATCGGGCTGATCGGCGGCAACGGGTCGGGGAAGTCGACGCTCCTGCGGATCGCGGCTGGGGACGAGGATGCTGACGCCGGATCGGTGACGCGTCGGCGTCAGCTGCGGCTGGCGCTGCTGCCGCAACACCCGCTCGGCGGCGAGCACACGCCGCTCGATGTGGTGCGCGAGGCACGCGCCGACCTCGCCGCGGTGGACGCCGGACTCGCGGCATGCGAGCGCGAGCTCGCCGAGCCATCGGTGCATGCGGATCCGGACAGGATGCAGGCCGTGCTGGAGCGGCAGGCCGAGCTGATCGAGCGCTACGAACGGCTGGGTGGGCCGGCATACGAGGGCCGGGCGCGGTCGCTGCTGCTGGGCATCGGGCTGGAAGAGCGTGAGCTCTCCCTGCCCACCGCGGTGCTGAGCGGCGGACAGCGCAAGCTCATCGGTCTCGTCGCCTGCCTGGTGCAGGACCCCGAGCTGCTGCTCCTCGACGAGCCGGAGGCGCACCTGGACCTGGCCGGGCGACGGCTGCTCGAGCGGCTGGTGGGCGACTTCCGAGGCGGGGTCGTCGTCGTTTCACACGACCGGTACCTGCTCGACGAGACGGCGACGCAGATCGCCAGGTAGACCGGTTCGCGCACCCAGAACGCCGG
>DAINOY010000223.1:0-1642 GCA_036743735.1 Chloroflexota bacterium | reverse complement strand
GACCTGATCGCGACGCTCGACCGCGGACGCATTCGCACCTGGCCTGGGAATTACTCGGCGTACGCGGTGGCGCGCGAGCTGGAGCTGATCCGCCAGCAGCAGCGCTACGTGGCGCAGCAGAAGGAGATCGCCCGGCTCGAGGAGGCGATCCGGCGCTTCGAGCACTGGGCGCACATCGTCATCGACGAGCGGCACATCAAGCAGGCCCGCAACAAGCAGCGGCAGATCGACCGGATGGAGAAGATCGAGCGGCCCGTCTTCGAGCGCCGCAAGATCGCGCTCGAGCTGCGGCCGCACGAGCGGGGCGGGCGGAAGGTCGTCGAGCTGCGCGACGTCGACGTCGTGTTCGGCGAGACGCCGATCCTGCTCGGGGCCACGCTCACCGTGCTCTCCGGCGAGCGGCTGGGGATCCTTGGCGAGAACGGCGCCGGGAAGAGCGTCCTGACCAAGGCAATCGTCGGCGCACGGCGCCCCACCGGCGGCGAGGTCTGGACTGGCCCATCGATCCGGATCGGTTACCTCGCCCAGGACGCCGACACCCTGGATCCGGCGAGCACGCCGCTCGAGACGCTCCGCGCGGCCCATCCTGGCACCGAGGAGCAGGCGGTGGCGCGGCTGATGAGCTTCCTCTTCGACTACGAGCAGGTGCGGCGGCCGAATTCGTCGCTCTCCGGCGGCGAGCGGACGCGGCTGCAGCTGCTGCTGCTCATGCTGTCGGGCGCCAACCTGCTGGTGCTCGACGAGCCGACGAACCACCTCGACATCGACTCGGTCGAGGCGCTTGAGGCAGCCCTGGAGCGGTTTGCGGGCACGGTCGTCGTCATCAGCCACGACCGCTACTTCCTCGACCGCATCGCGGATCGGCTGGTCGAGGTGCGCGACGGCTCGGTCACCTCCTTCGCCGGCGGGTACAGCGACTGGCTCGAGCGACAGGCCGATGCCTCGGCCGGCCGGCGCCTGGCCATGCCCGCTCGCTGACGGTGAGGTTGGCGCCCGGGTCCTCGCCTGAACGATTCCGGAGCCTCCCGGGTATGGAAGGTATCGCCGATATCAGTCCGGACGCGGCCGCCCGGCCCGATGGCGATGGCACCGATGCCCCGCCTGCACCCCGGCGGGGCATCGTTGCGTCTTCAGCTCCCTCTGGACACGACCGCGCGCAGCGCGTATATCCGGATATCCGGGCGCAGATGGATGGAGGCGACGCGTGAAGGGCGATCGAGTCGAGGCGGTGGTCGACACCGGGCAGGGGACGCAGACGTTCGTGATCGAGGCAACCCGGAACGGGCGGCGCATCGAGGTCACGACCTCGCGCGGTGTCGTCGAGGTGAGCGAGGTCACGCGCGGTGGGACCATCGTGCGCACCGGGCGGTTCATGTCGTCGCGGCTCATCGCGCTCGTCGAGCATCCGGCACAGGAGGGGCGCGAGACGAAGGTCGAGGTCCAGACGCGACGGCGGATCAGCGCCGAATAGCCGGTCGCCGCGTCGTTGCCTTGATTCGACTGGGTGGTTCAGAACGCGCGGATCCGCCGCCAGCCGCGCTGGCTGAACCACCCAGCGGACTCGGAGCACGCGGGACGCGTCGCGGGCGCGCGATCTGAACCACCCAGTCGAATCAGCCCTGGCTGCGAGGCCGCGCCCCCG
>DAINOY010000222.1:0-3734 GCA_036743735.1 Chloroflexota bacterium | reverse complement strand
GCTGAGAGGACCACGGCCCAGCAGATGGTCCTTAGCGGCCAGGCGACGCCCAAGGGCAAGAACAAGGTCGTGAACCTCGCGCGCGGGCAGTACGTCCAGCTCGCCTTTGAGGGAGCGGATCAGATCCTCACCCTGCTCGGCGAGTTCGGCAACACGATTCACCCGGTGACCGGTGGAACCCCTGGCCCGTTGCACAACCAGATCCCCGAGCCGGATCACAGCGTCGACAACATGACGATCTGGCGCGAAGACTTCAGCCAAACCTCGTACGACGAGCTCCTCTACTCGACCTCGACCTTCCCGTCGATGGCGAACTTCTACCTCGAGGCCTCGTCGGGCCGCTACACGGTTGACGGCTACGTGTCGGACTGGGTCCAGGTCCAGTACAACGAGGCGCGCTACGGCACGAACCTGTGCGGCGACATCGTCTGCTCGACGGTGTGGGACTTCGTGAATCACCAGGCTGACGCGTGGTGGAAGGTTCTCGTCGCCCAGCAGGGCAGTGTGGCCGCCGCGAACGCCTTCCTGGCGAGCTTTGACGTCTGGGATCGCTATGACGTCGACGGCGACGGCAACTTCGACGAGCCGGACGGCTACATCGACCACTTCCAGTCGGTCCACGCCGGCATGGGTGAGGAGGTCGGCGGCGGCGCTCAGGGCGAGGACGCCATCTGGAGCCATCGCTGGTACGCCTGGTACAACGCCAATGGGCCTGAAGGCGCTGGTCCCAATGGGTTGGGCGGCGCCCGCATCGGTGCCAGCAACTACTGGATCGGCGACTACACGGTGGAGCCGGAGAACGGCGGCGTCGGCGTGTTCGCGCATGAGTTCGCCCACGACCTCGGCCTGCCTGACGAGTACGACACCAGCGGCAACACCGGTGGTGCCGAGAACTCGACCGGCTGGTGGACGATCATGTCGCAGGGCTCCTACGGGACCCAGAACGGCGTCGACATCGGGTCGGCACCGACGCATTTCAACGCGTGGGACAAGTTCCAGCTCGGCTGGCTGAACTACGCGGCGATCGGCGCCGGGACGAGGGGCACGTACCATCTCGGCCCGGCTGAGTTCAACACGAAAAAGCCGCAGGCGATGTTCATCGTCCTGCCCGACAAAGTTCTCCCGCTCGAGCTGGGTGCGCCATACGAGGGCACCAGCTACTTCTACAGCGGATCGGGGAACAACCTCGACAGCACGATGAAGAAGAGCGTCACCGTGCCTGCCGCAGCGCCGACGTTGGCCGCCAAGGTGCGCTACAACATCGAGACCGATTGGGACTACGCGTACCTGACGGTCAACGGCACGGCGGTGCACACCAACCTGTCGACGAACACGAGCCCGCACGGCCAGAACTTCGGTGAGGGCATCACGGGCACCTCGGGCGGCAACTGGGTCGACCTGACCGCCGACCTGAGCGCCTTCGCGGGCCAGACCGTCGAGATCGGGTTCCGGTATTGGACCGATGTCGCCGCGGTCTTCCCCGGCTTCCAGGCTGACGCGATCACCCTGGGCGGGACCTCGATCGGGACCGCCGAGAGTGACGAGGGCTGGACCTTCGACGGGTTCCGGATCACGACCGGCTCGGAGACGCAGAGCTTCTTCAACGCCTACGTGCTGGAGAATCGCCAGTACATCGGTTACGACAAGGCTCTGCAGGTCGGCCCGTACAACTTCGGGTTCCTCAACAACCCGAGCCTCCAGGACTTCGTGGAGCATTTCCCGCTCCAGGATGGCCTGCTCGTCTCCTACTGGGATACGTCGTTCGACGACAACAACGTCGGCGACCATCCGGGCGGCGGGTTGATCCTGCCGGTGGATTCCCATCCGCAGATCGAGACGTGGAGCAACGGCACGCAGATGCGGCCGCGAATCCAGTCGTATGACGCGACCTTCACGAAGACCGCGACCGACGCCATCACGCTGCACAACAACAGCGTGGCGACGACGATCGCCTCGAAGCCGGCGGTGAGCGTCTTCGACGACAGCAAGAGCTGGTGGACGCCGAGCCATCCGTCGGATGCGCCGGGGACCTCGCGCTACCAGGCCGAGTGGAACAGCGTGAACGTGCCGAACACCGGCACGGTGGTGCGGGTGAAGAGCATCAGCAGCACCGGCCAGATGGTGATCGACATCAACAAGTAGACCGATGCGGGCGGCTGACGCCGCCCGTTCGTTCCGCAGCCACGAGGCCCGCCGGTCCGCCGGCGGGCCTCGTCGTGTCTACCCGAGCAGCGAGCGGCGGACGGTGTCGAGGGTGGCGAAGGCGGCGCGACGCGCGCGCTGTGGCCCGCTCCCGTGGACGCGGTGCTCCCTTGGCTCTATCTCCAGCGCGCCGCTCAGCTCGATGCGCACGCGGCTTCGCCCGTGTGCGTCCTCGGGCAGGAGGCGGCACGAGAGCGTGACGTCGGCCGGCGGAGCGGCCGCGCCGTCGTCGGTGTCACTGAGCGTTCCGCCGGCAAACGCGATCCCGTCGGCCGCGGCCGCGGAGAGGATCGCCAGCAGCGCCCCATTCGTCCCGCGCTCGAGCGACGCGACGCTCCGCACGCCACGGCGCCCGAGCGCGCTGAGCACCACGTTGGCGAGGTTCTCCGCGTCGGTGCCGTAGGCGTCGATGCCCGCCAGCTCGAGCGCCCGTGCCGCCGCGCCCTCCACGGCGGCCGGATCGTGGCGCGAGGCGAAGTGGACGTGGACGCCGTCGTCCTTGGCATAGATGCCCACCTCGTACGGCTGGCTGCCCTCGAGCAGCTCCGCCAGCCGCTCTGCGACCGCCGACTCGCCAACACCGAAGGTCTTCACGATGCGCGACGCCGCCGGCCGCGCGTCGAACCGCTGCGCCAGCCGCGGGGCGATCTCGTTCGCGAACATGCGACGCATCTCGGACGGGACGCCGGGCATCGTGACGATCACCGTGCCGTCGCGATCGACCCACCAGCCAGGTGCCGAGCCGATCGGGTTCGCCAGCGCCACGGCGGACGGGATGCGCAGCGCCTGGCGCAGGTTGATCGTCGCCATGCCGCCCATCGGCCGGAAGCGCTCGCGCAGCACCTCGACGAGTGCCGGGTCCTCCAGGAGCGGCTCGCCCAGCGCGTCGGCGATCGCGTCGCGGGTCAGGTCGTCGTGCGTCGGCCCGAGTCCGCCGGTCACGCATACGAGCGCGGCGGCGCCGCGTGCCTCGCGCACCGCGGCGGCGATCACGGCACGGTCGTCCGGCAGCGCCCGGATCGTGAGCACCTCGAAGCCCAGGCGCTTCAGCTCCCCGCCAAGGTGGGCGGCGTTCGTGTCGACCGTCTCGCCGCGCAGGATCTCCGATCCGACGGAGAGCAGGATCGCCCGCAGGGCGTCGCTCATCGTGCCCGGCTCAGCCGAATCGCTCGCGGATCGGCGCGGCGACCTCGTCGGCGAGGCGCTGGAGCCCGTCGGCGCCGTGCGCCGCCGGCATGATGAGGACGAGATGGTCAACGCCGGCCTCGGCGTACGCCATGCCGGTCTCTCGCTGCGCGCGAAGGCCCTCGCCGGGGCGCACCTGCGCGCTGATCTCGATGGTCGATGGGTCGCGGCCGACCTCCTCGCACGCCCGAAGCAGCATGTCGCGCTTCTCCGCGAAGGCGGCGAGGATGCCGTTCTCATTCCAGCCGTCCGCCAGCTCGGCCGCGATCCGCAGGCCGCGCCGCCGTTGGGTGCCGAGCCAGATCGGCGGGCCGTTCGGGGTGAGGGGGGCTGGCCGGCAGCAGGCA
>DAINOY010000221.1:0-3741 GCA_036743735.1 Chloroflexota bacterium | reverse complement strand
GCGCCCATGACGAGACCCCTCGAGCTGACGCGCGCGCAGATCCTGGCGCAGCGTCGGTCGCTCCAGGCCCTCGACGAGCGACTCCCGGCCGGTGCCGAGGCACTCCGGCGCGCCGCGTTCGCCGGGCTGCAGGACAGCGTCCCGCGTTCGGCGCTCCACGCGCTCCACGCCAGGGTCGAGGCCGTGACGCCGGTCGCGTGGGAGGACCCGTCGCTCATCCAGGTCTGGGGACCGCGCTACACCGCCTATCTCGTCCCGGCGGGTGACGCCGCGATCTTCACGCTCGCGAGGCTGCCAGAGAGCGGTCCGCTACGGGTGCGTGCCGAGGAGCTGGCGCTCCGCCTCAGTGCCCACCTGGGCGGCCGCCGCATGACCTACGGGCAGGCTGGGCAGGCGCTCGGCGTCCATCCCAACAGCCTGCGGTACGCGTCGCTCACCGGGACGGTCCTCATCCGATGGGAAGGCGCCCGCCAGCCCACGGTCTGGACCGTTCCCGCTCCCGCGATCGATGCCGTCGAGGCGCGCCGTGAGCTCGCGCGCCGCTACCTGCGCTGGTACGGGCCGACAACGGCCGATGCGTTCGCACGATGGGCTGGGATCGATGGGCCTGCGGCGCACGCCGCGTTCGAGGAGCTCGGCGCGTCGCTGACGCCGGTGCGCAGCGCGCTCGGCGACGCGTGGATCCTCGCCGCTGACGAGCCGTCATTCCGCGCTGCTGCGCGGCCGCCCGCCCCGGCTCGCCTCCTGCCGAGCGGCGACCCGTACTACCTGCTCCACGGTCGCGATCGCGAGTTCCTCGTTCCCGATGCGGAGCATCGTGCGCTGCTCTGGACGCCGCGCGTCTGGCCGGGCGCACTCCTCGTGGCAGGCGAGGTCGCGGGCACCTGGCGACGATCGCGGGCCGTGGTGATCGTGGCGCCGTGGCGGCCGCTTTCGCGTGCGGAGCGCGACGCGGTCGAGGCCGAGGCGGGTTCACTTCCGCTCCCCGGCGTGGACAGCCCCGTCACGGTGCGCTGGTCCGACTGATCGGGGGGCGGCCTACCGAGCGCACTGCGCCATCGGGCCGGGCGCGTCGGTTCCATCCGCTGCTTCGTTCCCGCAGCCAGCGTCACGCGACCGGGTGGAGCTCGAAGACCCGCCGCCCATCCGCCGCCTCGACGGGACGGTCGAGGTCGACACCGTCAAAGGGCCAAGCAGGCGTCACGCGCCTGCTGATCGGCCGCTGCGGAACTGACTCAGGGCGTCATGCTTCCGAGCCAGGTGCCGACGAAATAGAGCAGTGCCAGGACCACCCAGGCGGCGATGAAGATCGCCGGCCGGTCACCGAACGATGGCTCGGGGGCGTTCCGGCGGCCCACGGGACGCGCGCCTCGCGCGGCCGCACTCCGGGACTCGGGCCACGCGGTCCAGCCGGCGCTGCGCGTCCGCGGACCGTAGGAGCGGGTTCCGCGCGACCCAGCCTCGGACCCGTAGCCGGGTCCGGGCCAGGACGGCGCGCTGTGCCCCGTGTCGAACGGCGTCCGACGCCTGGCGCTCGAGAGGACTCGCCACGCGTCGTTGATCTGACGCATGCGCTCGGCCGCCTTCGGGCCGGGATTGACGTCCGGATGGAACTGCTTCGCCAGGCGCCGGTGAGCGCGGGCCGCCTCTTCGCGGCTCGCGCCCTCCGGGATGCCAAGCGTGGCGTACGGACTGACGGTTGCGGCCACCTCAGGCGCTCCTCGTCGGCCGCCGCGAAGGGCGGACGGCATCGGGCTCGAGGAGCAGGTCGGCGATCACGAGCATCACGATCGCGACCTCGATGCCCTTCGTCACCCAGCCCAGGGTGAAGTACGGGCCGATGACGAGGTAGGCCACGATCGTGACCGATGCGAACGCCGCCAGCCCGGCGCGTGGCAGCCAGCCCAGCCGGCGGATGACCGGCATCGGCACCGCGGCTGCGACGAGGTAGGCAGCGCCGAGGGCCAGGTAGCCCATGGCGTTGAGCAGGAACAGCGTCCCGCCAAGGCTGAGGTGGATGATCGCGGTCGCGAAGGTGAGCTCGAGGATCACGCCGGTGAGGAGGATCCTCGGCGTCAGGTTCATGGTCATGGGATCGGTCTCCGGTGATGTGCTGATCACACAGAGCACGAACCGCTGCCGCCGAATGTGACCGCACACCGGAAATCGGCGACGATGTCACACCTGCTGGAGCCGATCCGTGTACCTCTCATGACGACCCTGCAACCCGACGATGACGCGACGCGACGAGAGTGGCTGGCCGAGGAGTTCGAGCGGCATCGTGGCCACCTTCGCGCCGTGGGTTACCGCATGCTCGGATCGGTCAGCGAGGCTGACGACGCCGTGCAGGAAGCCTGGCTGCGGCTCGATCGGAGCGATCCGGGTGGGACCGACGACATGCGGGGCTGGCTGACCGTCGTGGTCGGTCGGATCTGCCTCGACATCCTGCGCCGGCGCAAGTCGCGTCGTGAGGAGCTCGCCGGCTCGTGGCTGCCGGAGCCGGTGGTGCGCACGCCGGATGACACTGACCCCGAGTACGACACGGTGATGGCCGACTCGGTCGGGCTCGCCCTCCTTGTGGTGCTCGAGTCCCTGTCGCCGGCGGAGCGGCTCTCATTCGTGCTGCACGACGTCTTCGGCGTCCCGTTCGACGAAATCGCGCCGTTGGTGGAACGCAGCCCGGCCGCGGCTCGGCAGCTCGCCAGTCGGGCGCGGCGACGCGTCCGGGCAGAGGCGCCGGAACCAGACGCCGACCTCGCGGTCCAGCGACGTGCGGTGGACGCCTTCCTGGCCGCGTCACGCGACGGTGACTTCGAGGGATTGCTGCGGATCCTCGACCCCGACGTGGTCGTCCGCGTCGACGGCGGACCGAACGCCCCAAAGGCCTTCCGCCAGCCACCGGTGGTCGGAGCCGAGAACGTCGCGCGTCAGGCGCTGCTCTTCCGCTCGAGCGCGGCCCATTCAGAGGTGGTCATGGTGAACGGCGCCCCAGGGCTGATCGTCCGCTTCCCGGCGCGAACGCTCCTCGGCGCGTTCACCGTGGTCGACGGCCGAATCGTCGAGATCAACATCATCGCGGACAGGGAGAAGCTCCGCGGCGTCCACTGAACCGGCGCGGCGGCGTAGGCTGCACGGATGAGCACGAGGACCATCCGGCAGGCCTACGACATGTGGCCCCAGTACAACGGTCGGCTGCGGGACGTCATCGGCGCCATGACCGCCGAGCAGCTCCTCGTTCGTCCGTCGCCCGACCGGTGGCCCATCTGGGCGACCGTGGGCCACACCGCCGGCATGCGGGTCTACTGGCTGTGCACCGTCATCGGCGAGCCAGGTCTGGATACGACGCCATTCAGCGACGATCCGACTGACGGCTGGGAGGATCACCTCGATCACCCGCGCTCGGCCGAGGAGCTGGTGCGGGCCCTGAACTCGACCTTCACGATCGTCGAGGGCTGCCTGGACCGATGGACTCCGGAGATGCTCTCGGATGAGATCCGTCGCGAGTACCAGGGATCGACGCAGGTCCACAGCCGTGCGTCCATCCTTCAGCGGCTCTTCAGCCACGATGCCTACCACTGCGGCGAGCTGTCCCAGACGCTGGGCATCCACGGCCTGCCGCAGATTGACCTCTGGCGCACGGACTGATCACAGCCTGCTCGAATTCGTGACAGGTTTCGCGCCGGTGAGCGGCTACCCTCTGCGGCATGAGTGAGCAGGGCTGGCGAGCGTTTCTCGCTGCCG
>DAINOY010000220.1:0-3745 GCA_036743735.1 Chloroflexota bacterium | reverse complement strand
CCCGGCGCGTGAAGCGGCGCTCGCCTTCGATCGGTTGCAGGCCCGAGGCGATGAACTGGTTGAGCGTGTCGAGCGGGCGATGCTCGCCCATCCCGTGGATGATCACGACCGCCTGCCGGATGCGCTTCGCCTTCGCCACGTCGACGCTCCTCGCAGCGGCCCGCCATCACCGTGCGGCCGCCGGGTCATGGTGTACCAGATGAGAACCCGGGCGTACAGACCTACTGTTGCCTCTGGACCCGCGGGTCGAGGCGGCGCATCATCCTGCGGTCGCGGAGCGGCCCGATGGGGAGCCGGGTTCCGCGGGAGACAGCCATGCAGCAGGGCGATCTGCACCCCTGGGCCTCGAGCCTCGCGCGCGGGCCGTGGTCACGGGCGCTCGCGGGTATCGGCGTCGCCATCGCCGCCACACGATCATCCGAGCTGGGAGTCTTCCTGGACGCCGTGCGCCACCGAGGGCTCTCGACGATGCTCGACGCGCTGCGGACGGACCTGCGGGTGCCCTGGGAGATCGCGCCGCTGACCTCGGCCACGGGCGCGGAGCGCGCCGAACTCGAGCGCCTGCTCCCAGCCCGGCTCGTCGCGGACGCCTGGGACGTCGCGCGGCGTGGCAAGGAGCGTCCGATCCGCCTGGAGCTCCGGACGCCACCGTCGCGGCCGGATGCGATGCGCGAGCTGCTCGAGCTTCTCGCCGGACCGGAGGTGGGTGCGGCGCCGTTCGTGGCGGCCACGCTCACCGCGAACCACGCAAACTGGCAGTGGCCCGTGCGCATCGGTCTGCTCGCGGGCCCGCGGCTCGCGCAGCTCCGGGATCGCCTTGCGGCGCAGACCAGCTGGCCTGAGCTCGTCGAGTGGGTCGAGGTCGAGGGCGCTCATACCCCGTGCGACCTGCTGCTCATGGATGCGGCGCCGACTGGCATGCCGCTCGAGCCGCTTGCGCCGCTCCTCGACGACCTTGAGCCCGGCTGCGTCCTCGTCTTCGGCACCGCGCCCGCACTCGATGCAGAGACGATCCGCGGCTTCCTGCGCGCGAATCGCGTGGCGGCCTGGGGCGTGGGATTCGTGCGGCTCCCCCTCCAGCGTGCCGGCCGCTATCTTCATGAGCTGGTGCGTGAGCTTTCGCACGATGCCACGCTCGACGTGGCGCTGCAGCGTGCTGCGGGCTCGTACCTGCTTCGGAAGGGCCAGCAACCGGCGACGCCGCCGTTGCTCGTGGCGGGTGCCGGGGCACTCGACGAGGCGCGCGTGCGGCGCTACGGCGGGCGCCTGGTCGAAGCGCTGGCCACGGCAAACGGCGGTGCGGCGGCGATCGCGCCCGAAATCGGCACGCCGGAGGCCCTGCGCGACACGCTGCGGGACCGTGCCGAATGGCGCTACGAGTCGGCCAACGCGACGAGGATCGCACGTGCCGCGCGCGTGACCAGAGCGCGTGCCGCGGAGCGCCCGGCCAAGGTGCGGCCGCGCCGCGTCCAGGTCGAGGTCTCCGAGCGCATCGGACGACGGCGCGTCACGAGTCGCCTGCGGCCACACGCCGACTACGACGTCGCGGTCAGCATCCGCTACCCGAAGCGAGGCGCCGTCCAGGCCAGGGCGTCCATCGACCTCACCTCGCTGCCGCAGGACCATCGACGGCATCGGCTCCTGGTGGTCTTCCAGGAACTGGGGACCGGTGCGGTTGCCCAGCGCGGCGCGGTCATGATTCGTGGGGACGAGGAGAGTACGGTCACCCGATTTGGGTTCCGCACCGCCGCGACCGGCATGTACCGCGCCCGAATCATCATCGCGTACCGCAACCGGATCCTCCAGATGGTGCGGTTCGAAGCCGACCTCACCGGCCGTCGAAGAGACTCGGCCGACGCACGACGCCGGCCGCAGCGCCTGCTGGTCGAGTCGAATGCACGCCCCAGCATGGGTGACCTTGCCCATCGGCGCACCTTCGACTTCGCGGTGGTCGCCAACCACGGTGTTGCGGGCGATCCGGTCGTCGGCGTGCTCAAGGCGGGTCGCTACCGCCAGCTCGCGACGGGCGAGATCAGCCAGGACCTCGCCTGGTTCGAGGCCACGCTGACGCAGCTGGCGACGAGGGGCGATCCGCTGATGGCACCTCGTACGCAGCGCCTGATGCGCGATCTCGCGATTCGGGGCACGCGCCTCCACAACCACCTCGCGAGCTGGCAGCGTGGACTCGATCCACTCCCACCGAAGCACGGCAGAGTGCAGATCGTGGACGGGAGCCCGGACGCCTTCTTCCCGCTCGAATTCGTGTACGACCGAGGATTGCCCACGGACGACGCCCGGCTCTGCCCGGCGGCGCGCAAAGCCCTCCTCGAGGGTGCGTGCCCGGCGAGCTGTGCGCCGCCTGGCGCGGAGGCGTCGGTGATCTGCCCGCTCGGCTTCTGGGGCCTGTCGCGTGTCGTCGAGCGCCACGCCTTCCGCCCCGGCCGCGACATCGGGAGCCAGGAATCCCGGATCGTCGCCGAGCCGGCGACCGGTCGCAACGAGCTGCGTCCCTTCGCCGCGGCGGCGTATGCCGCCTCCGACCTGGCCGATGCGGTCCGGCCCGGCAGCGTCGAGCTCGTCGCCGAGGCGCTTGCCGCGGCGATCGGCCGTCCCACCCGGCCGGTTCGCACGTGGGCCGGCTGGCTGGGCGCGGTGAGGAAGCAGGCGCCGCCGATGCTGGTCGTCATCTGCCATACCGCGGCGAAGCGCAGCGCCGGGCAGTCGATCATGCAGCTGGAGATCGGCGCCAAGGGCAAGAAGGAGTGGCTCGACGTCGACGCGATCGCCGATCGGCACGTTCTCGGGCCGAGGCGAGCGCCCAATCCGATCGTCCTGCTGATTGGCTGCAGCACCGCCATCGAGCGCGTCCAATTCAGCAATGCCGTCGCTCGGCTCCAGGATCACGGCGCGGCGATCGTGCTGAGCACGCTGGCGACGGTCCTTGGAGAACAGGCGGCCGTCACCACCGCCGGGCTCATCGGGCGCCTCGCGGAGCTGCCGCGCTCACGCGACGTGACGTTCGGCGACGCCCTGCGGAAGGCGCGCTGCGAGCTTCTCGCCGCGGATATCCCGACCGCCATGGCGCTCGTCGCATTCGGCGACGCCGACTGGCGGCTGGCGAGACGCCGGTAGGAACGTTCGGACCGATGTTTCACGTCGAGATGCTTCCTGCGGCGCAGGGTGACTGTCTCTGGATCGAATACGGCACCCGTCGCGCGATGCATCGGCTCCTGGTCGACGGCGGAACCGCGCCCACCTATGACCATCTCCGCGCCCGCATCATGCGACTGCCAGAGGCCCAGCGGCACTTCGATCTCATCATCGTCAGCCACGTCGATGCCGATCACATCGAGGGCATCCTGGTGCTGCTCCAGGACCCGACGCTGAAGCTGCGCGTGGACGACATCTGGTTCAACGGCTGGAAGCACCTGCCAAGCGACCGCCTCGGGCCAGCCCAGGGCGAGATGCTGTCCGCGATCCTCGAGCGGCGCCGGCCGTGGGGATCGAAGCTACCGTGGAACGTCGCCTTCGGAGGCAAGGCGGTCGAGGCATCGGACGATGCAGCCACGGCGCTGCCGACGCACTCGCTCGACGGTGGCATGCGGGTCACCCTGCTCTCGCCGACGCGGATGGAACTGTCGGTCCTGGCTCCGTACTGGCAGGACGAGGTGCGCGCCGCGCGGATCAGGACCGGGGACGCCGACGACGCGCTCGAGCTACTCGGACGCAGCACACGCCTGCACCC
>DAINOY010000219.1:0-3767 GCA_036743735.1 Chloroflexota bacterium | reverse complement strand
GCGGCCGTCAGCAGGCCGGACCGCGGCATCCGTCGCGCCGGCCGCGTCAAGAGCACCACGCACTGTTCCGGCAACCCGAGGTGCGGGTGCAACATGCCGTCCGGCGCCCGCCGGCTGATGCGCACCACGGCGCGGATCTCGACCCCCTCCTCGTCGCCGAAGTCGAGGACGCGCTGGAGGAGCCGGCGCGAGGTGCGCGCCGCGGTGGCGCCCTCGGACAGCGACACGCCCTCCGGCACCTCGACGATGCCGAGCGCGGTGATCTGCGTCGGCCGCCCGTCCGACAGCCCGGAGCCGATGCGCACGAGGTCGCGCGCCGTCCGCGGGTTCGCCAGCGGCAGGAGGATTCGGTACGGCTCCTTACGGCGGGGTGCCATCGGCCCCTCCCTGGCTGGCGGCGCGCATCTCGCGCCAGCGGCTGACGAGATAGGGCTTCAGCTCCTCGAACTGGCGCGCCTGCTCGTCGATCACCTTCTCGGCCTGGTCGGTGCTCATCTCCGCGGTCTCGGTGATGAAGCCCGCGGTGCGGGCGAAGTAGAGCGGCGTCAGCGCGGCGAGGATCCGCTCCGGCTCGGCGCCGGGTCGGTTGTAGGCGACGAGCGTGTCATAGAGGCAGCGGATCCACAGCTCGGCGGCGAAGTGGAACTGCGCCGGCTCGTCCCAGGTGAGCGACATCACGCGCTCCAGCTGCTCGGCAGTGAGCATCTCGCCCCACACGTTCGCCTGGGCCAGGCGAGCGTTCTCGAAGTTGTCGACCAGCTTCTCCTGGCTGACGCTGATCGGCTCGGGCGCCACGACCCGCTCGAAGCCGTACTCCGGGATCTGGTGCGAGCCCTTGACGCGCAGCCAGCGCTCCTCGTAGTGGCCGGCGAGGCGGAAGAGCGTGCCGACCACCTGGCGAAACATCGGCCCGAGGTCCGACGCCGGATCCTTGGCGTCATGGATCTTGGCGCCGAGGCGTGCCTGGCAGACCGCGAAGCCCTCGTTGATGGCGCTGTGCGTCATCCAGATGTCGATCCCGAAGCGTGCGGTCAGCTCGTTGAACGTGTCGAGCTCGAGGTACCGCCGCACCAGATCGCCGCTGATCGCGAAGTCGCCGCCGATCGGCTGCCGGATGCGGGCTCCGTACAGGGCGCGGGTCAGTGGATAGCTGATGTTGTTGGTGATCGTGCCGTCGTACTTGTAGCGCGCGTACATCGGCGCCACGAAGTCGTAGCCACCCTTGAGGATCGGCCCGGCGAGCAGCTCGATCCATTCGGGGACGATGCTGCGCAGGTCCGAGTCCACCATGACCATGGCCTTGACGCCGAGCTCGCGGGCCACCTCGAGCAGCCCGCGCACCGCGGTCCCCTTTCCACTCGTGCCCTGGTACGTGAAGCTCATGCGCTGCAGCTTGTGCCGCGGGCTGACGAGGATGACCTTCTCGAGGTAGTCGGGGCTTTCCGTGCTGATCGCGACCCGTGGCGTGTCATCGGGGGAGCCGCCGTCACTGTTGACGAGGATCGGCTTCAGGTCGGGGAAGTACTGGACCATGCCGGCCGTCGCGGCACGCACCACGTAGCCGATGGTGTCCGCGTTCCCGAAGCTCGGGATGCCGACCATGATGTCCGCGTCACCGACGCGTCGGACCTCGGCCAGGCCCTGCTCGTCGAGCGCCGGCGGCATGGCCGCCTGGCCGTTCGACCTCCCTGCCTTGGACGCCAGGACGGACCTCCTCGCTGTGCTCGTGAGTGCTCCGCTCGGTGCCCAGAAGGGTACCGCACCTTACCCGCCCGCCGAGCCATCCTCCCCTGGACCGATGTCCTCGATGCGCCGCAGCTTGCGCGGTCGCTGACCAAAGAACCGCCCGATGATCGAGGGCGGGGCCTCCGGCGTGGTGGGCATGATGATCCAGTCCTCGTTCACCTCGCCCGGCAGGTAGCGGCTGTTGACGTGTTTGGCGACGTAGTGGCTGAAGCCGCTCTGTCGCCAGGCCGCGATCCAGTGATCGGCGGGGATCTTCACCGCCGGTGAGAGGCGCAGCTGGACCGCCTCGTCCACGAGCGAGGCGAGGAGCCGGCGCCGCTCCTGGAACGGGATCTCGTGCAGCACCTGGCCGTCGAGCTCGAGGACGTCGACGACGACGAATGCCCGACGCCGCTCGTTCTCGATCGGATCGGGCACCTCGCCGGTGAGGCCCTCCTCGGCGATCGTGCTCGCCCAG
The DNA here is from genome assembly GCA_036743735.1 of Chloroflexota bacterium. Taxonomy (GTDB): domain Bacteria; phylum Chloroflexota; class Limnocylindria; order QHBO01; family QHBO01; genus JBDTNK01. Next base: position 1,564 of record DAINOY010000219.1, on the reverse strand, counting down.
GCCTGCGCGGGGCTGCCGCTGCCGACGAACGGCTGCGCGGTCCACACGCCGTCGAGCACGACCTCCTCGGCGTCGATGGCGTGGCGCAGCACGTCGGCGACCTCGGCGAAGGCGTGGTCGGCCGCGGAGCCGGCCTCATCGGTCAGCTGCACCGTGCCGGATGCGCGCCGGACCCGCGCCAGCAGCCGGTCACCTCGCCAGAACGGCTCGAAGAGCCAGTCGACGCTCTGGACGATTGCTTCCTGGGTCGTCGCCAGCTGGGGACGGAGCGGCTCGGCTGACTCGGCAGGTGGCCTCATGCAGACACGATACCCCTGCGAGGTCGCGGCTTCGCCGTTCGGCTACGCGCCGTAGAGCGAGAGCTCTCCCTCTTCGATCTCGGCGCCGACCTGCTCGCGGATCCCCTCCCACGCCGCGATGTCCCACTCGCCGACGAACGTGATGGCGGTCCCCTCCTTGCCGGCGCGACCCGTCCGCCCGATGCGGTGGACGTACGTCTCGGCGTCCTCGGGGATGTCGTAGTTCAGGACGTAGGGCAGGTCGGTGATGTCAAGCCCGCGGCTCGCCACGTTGGTCGCCACCAGGAACTGGAGCTTGCCCGCCTTGAAATCGGCGAGGGTCCGGTCGCGCTCGCGTTGCGAGAGGCCGCCGTGGAGCGCCGCGACGCGCTTGCCGCGCCGCTTCAGGGTCGCCGCCAGCCGGTCGACCCCGATCTGCGTATGGCGGAAGACGAGCAGCCGGTCGAGCCCGAACTGGGAGCTGAGCTCCAGGAGCGCCGCGACCTTGTCCTGCTCTGCGACGAAGTACACCAGCTGACGGACCGTCTCGACGGTACGCATGTCGGGCTGGACGCGGACCTGCGTGGCGTCGCGTCGCATGAAGCGATCGCAGATGCGCAGGATCGCGTAGGGCATCGTCGCGCTGAAGAGGGCCGTCTGTCGCTGCCGCGGGCATCGGGACAGGATCGTCTCCACGTCCACGATGAATCCCATGTCGAGCATCCGATCGGCCTCGTCGAGGATGACCGTGTGCACACGGTCGAGGTGCAGCTCGTGGCGCCGGATCAAGTCCAGCACCCGGCCCGGCGTCCCGACGACGATCTGCGCCCCACGTTTCAGCCCGGTGATCTGGCGCTCCATGCTCGAGCCGCCGTAGATCGGCACCGCGCGCACGTTTCGGAACTGGCCGATGCGGTTGAGCTCGTCGGTCACCTGGACGCAGAGCTCGCGTGTCGGCGTCAGTACCAGCGCCTGGACGTGGCCCTGTGCCGGGTCGATCTTCTCGATCATCGGGATCCCGAAGGCGGCCGTCTTGCCGGTGCCGGTCTGGGCCTGACCGATGACGTCCTTTCCCTCGCGGAGCGGCGGGATGGCGCGTGCCTGGACCTCCGTCGGCGTCGTGAATCCCATCCGTTCGAGGGCGCGCGCGATGGTGACCGGGATCTCGATGTCGCCGAAGCGATGGCCGGCCTGACGAGCGAGGACGGCGGCGAGGAGCGGTGACGCCTCGTCGCCAGCATCGGCTGCGGGGTCGCGCGGCCTGTCGCGCGACGGATCAGCGTGCG
>DAINOY010000218.1:0-3788 GCA_036743735.1 Chloroflexota bacterium | reverse complement strand
AGCACGGCCAGCAGCAGCGCCATCCCGGCGCCGAAGGCGACGATCAGCGCGATCCCGAAGAGCAGCTGTCCGCTCGTCACCGCCACGAGCAGGACGATGAGCGCCGACGCGCTCGGCACGAGGCCGCCGGCGAAGCCGAGCGCCACGAGCTCTCGCCCCCGCAGCGTGTGCGCGGGCGAGTGATCGTGACCGTGCTCGTGCTCGTGCTCGTGCGCACGACCGCGCGCGTGCGCTCGGGCATGCGCGCGGCGGGCGGCATGCGCCCGCAGCACCAGGCTGATCCCCAGCGCGGCGACGAGCAGCCCTGAGCCGAGTGACAGCCAGCCGATGAGCCGATCAGGCACGATCCACTCCCCCGCCACGAGTACGGCGACGCCGATCACGAAGACGCCCAGCGTGTGGGTCAACGCCACGGTGAGGCCCAGCCAGGCCGCCTGACGAACGGATCCGCGCGACCCCACGAGGTACGCCGCAACGAGCGTCTTGCCGTGACCCGGCGACGCGGCATGCGCCGCACCGAGAACGAGCGCCACGAGCAGTCCGACGACCGGCCCCGGCCCACCGCCCAGCAGTGCGGCGAGCGGGTCGTCCCCCGTGGCTCGGCCGGCCGGCGCGGCGACCGCCATGTCAGCGGTCGCGCCGACCGCTCCGGAGCTGACGAACGTCGCGCGTCCGCGGCGCACGTCCGGCGGGCTCTCGAGGGCATCGGCGGGATAGCTGGTGAGCTGCGCCGAGCGGCTCAGCGCCGGCACGTCGGCGTCGCGAATCTCGACCCCATCCAGCCCGCGGATCGTGACCTCATGCCAGCCGATCCGATCGTCTGCCGTCACGTCGCGGACCTCGATCGTGTGCGAGCCCGCCGTCACGTCGCCGCGCAGCTCACAGCCCAGCCGCAGCGTATCGAGCCCGCCCGCCCCGGCCGGAAAGGTGAGCTCCGGCGCACCGGCGGAGTGCAGCGGCAGCGCCTCGCCATCGAGCGTCGCGACGAGTGCCGCGCCCACGGCGGCACACGCACTGGCGGCCCATCGCCTGGCCTCGGCTGCCGACACCGCACCGTCGTCATCGGTATCGATCGCGTCCTTCTCCGAGAACGCGGGGATCTCCGCCATGTCGACGACGTAGCGCACCCACACCTGCGTTGAACCGATGCTCACCGCCACGGCCCGGTTCACCGTGAAGTTGCCGAGCGGATGTGCCGCGGCTGGACTGGCGCCCAGGGTGAGGAGCGCGCCGAGCAGGACGACGCCCCCGAGCAGCCGGCTCATGGCTGGCTCTCCCCCAGCTCGGCGATCACCTCGTCGAGCCGTGCCACCTGGAGCGGCGGCAGCATGGCGGAGCCGTCGCGGGCCTGTAGCAGGAACTCGAGCGCCTCCGCGTCTCGCCCCTGTGCCATGGCGATCAGCCCGGCGTGATACCGCATCCGTGGGTCGGGTGTCCCGAGCGCCATGGCCTGCCGCGCCGCGTCGGCGGCTGCCGTGATGTCTCGGTTCGCAAAGAGCGCCCAGGCCAGCGCGTCGTAGCCGAACACATCCGCTCGCGACTCGAGCGCGACCTGCGCGCGACGCACCGCCTCGCCCGGCTGGCGCCCGTGGTCGGCCAGGAACCCGATGTAGACGCGGTCGTAGACTGCCGCCCCGTCGCCCAGCCCGGCGATCGCGTCGACGAGGGCGTACTGCTCATCGGCGCGAGCGGATTGGCCGTCGAGCGCGTACAGGTCGCCCAGCGTGGCGACCCACTCCGGCTGCGGCAGGCGTCGCACCGCGGCCTCCATGAGCGCGATGGCGTCCGATCGACGTCCTTCCGCCTCGCGCACGTGCGCCAGCCCCACCGATGCGGCGGGATGGCCGGGCAGCGCAGCCAACGCTGCGCCGTAGGCGGCGGCCGCGTCGGTGAGCCGGCCAGTGGCCCGCTCGAGGTCGCCGAGCTGCACGTGATAGAAGGCGATCTCGTCGGGGAAGCCGGCGTCAGCCTCGTCTGCCGCGCGGGTCACGAGTCCGAGCGCTGCGTCCGCGTCGCCGCGGAGGAAGGCGAGCCGGCCCAGCCGGCTCCAACTCGCGGACGACGGCGCGAGCTCGGCCAGCCGGTCGTATCGCTCCGATGCCGCGTCGAGCTGTCCGAGCTCGAGGAGGCTGTCGCCAGTGACGGTGAGCGCCGTGAGATCTTCGGGGGCCGACGCGAGCACCTCGTCACCGATCTCGAGCGCGCGTGAGAACTCGTGCAGGGAGAAGGCGACCTGCGCCTCGCGCACCCGCACGAGCGAAGGGTTCGGGGTCGTCTCCAGCGCCTGCGCGAGCGCCAGCTGCGCACGGCGCAGGTCCGCGATATCCCCGCTGGCCCGGGTGCGGTCGACGTACGCATCCGCCAGGTGAATGAGGTCCAGGTACCCGCCACCCGCAGCCACGCGGCGCTCCCAGAAGGCGACGCGCGCATCGGGCGGCAGGAGGCCATCGCTCGAGCCGACGTCGGCAGCCGGGGCCGCGGCGTCGCCGCCTCGGATGGCCGCGGGAACTGCCGGCGCCGACGAGGCACCGCCCCGGACGATCCACGTGGCCCCCGCCACGAGCGCGGCGCAACAGAGGGCGAGGACCGCCAGGCGCAGTCGGGAGTCGGACGATGGAACGGAACGAATCCAAGCCTGCATCAGCTTTGCTGCGGTGGGTTCGGGGCGGACCCCGAACCCACCTCCTCCATCGGTCAGTTCGCCCAGGCCAGGTACGGGAAGCCCGCCTGGAGGGCGCTGTCGTTGGCCACGCAGTCGCTGAGCGAGGTGTTCGCCACGACCGAGAGCGCCACGTCGATGACGTCGTCATCCAGGGCACGCCCGTTCAGGCTGGCGAAGCTCGCCACCGTCGAGGTGTCATAGCTGATGACGTCCGGCAGGAGCAGGCCCGCGACGGTCATCCCGTAGCCGGGACTGCCCGTGCCGGCCAGGCCGGTGATGAGGTCGACGAGGCCGGCGACGTCATCGGTGTAGGTCGCGACGTCATTGGCCGGGACCGCCCGGTTGTAGGCCTCCTTGTCGGCATCGGTGTGGTTGAAGACGGTGTTGATCGTCGGCAGACCCATGCGCTCGACCTGGGCGCGTGGCCCTTCGTTGACCCGGGTGCGACCCCAGACCTTGATCGTCCCGCCCAGGAGGGAGTCGGGCACCTCGACCACGATCGCGCCGACGTTGAGGCCCAGGAAGAAGTCCTCCCCCGTCGGGTTGCAGAAGGCGGCAAGGCCGTCCAGCGTGCCGGTCGACAGGAGCGTGGTCTTGAAGGTCTGGAACGCGGCCAGGTCGAAGAAGAACGGGTCATCGAAGATGCCGGCCATCGCCATGCCACCACCGGCCAGCTCCTGCGCCGTTCCGGTCGTGCCCTTCTTCAGGAGCACCGTCCGGTCGCCACCGCTCTGCCACGTGATGCTGTAGCGCTGCGAGCCATCGCCGCGGACGCCCTCGAACTTCGCGACGATCCGGGCATCCTCGACGGCGTCGCCGGTCTGGTCGATCATGAACTCGTAGCTCGCGCCCTGGCGGAAGGTCGTGGGTGACAGGACCCCGGCGCCCGGATCGACGGTCATGACCAGGACCGTGCGCGAGGGATCCTGGGCGTCGAACACGTACATGTCGTTGATATCGATGCGCCCGTCCGTCTTCACGGTCGGCGCGTCGAGGTGGTCGGCCGCGTTCACGCGAACGCCAGCTGAACCGATGATGAGCGTGCCGAGGGCCAGCAGCGCGAGAAGCGGCACGGCCACGGCACGCAGGGTTGCGGATCGCATCTGCGAGGTCTCCCTGGTGTCCC
>DAINOY010000217.1:0-3794 GCA_036743735.1 Chloroflexota bacterium | reverse complement strand
GATCCCTATCTCTCCGGCACCAACTACCTCGTGATCCCGACCGTGGCGCCGGTGCGGCCGGGATTCGCGCTCACGCTCAACCGGCACGAGGTCGAGAGCACCTTCGAGGTGCCGCTCGGCCAGCCAATGGAGGTCGGCGCCGGGAGCGGTGGCGGTGAGGTAGGTGCGAGCGAACGGCTCGAGCATCGACCACAGGCGCTGAAGCGTCCGGTTGCCGGACGCCGAGATGATGCAGTCGTGGAACGCCGAGTTGTGCTGGGCCTGCGCATAGGCGTCTCCACGCGCGGCGCTCTGTCGCATCAGCTCGAGCAGCTCGTGCATCCGCGCAAGCACGGCGGCGTCGATGCGCTGCACGGCGCTGCGAGCGGCGATCGCCTCGAGCTCACCGCGCAGCTCCATGGCCTCGACCAGCTCGTCGGCGGCAGGCTGGCGCACGCGGGCGCCGCGGAACGGATGCATCTCCACCAGCCCCAGCGTGGCGAGGTCTCGCAGCGCCTCGCGCACCGGCGCCTGGCTCGTGCCGAGCTGCCGGGCGATCCGGGTCTCGATGATGCGGGAGCCGGGCGCCAGCTCTCCCTCCAGGACCCACTGCAGCATCCGGTCCTTGATCTGGGCGCTCAGGATGCTGCGGGGCAGCGGGGCATTGAGCGGGTCGAGCTCCGGCATCAGCCCAGCGCCACGTAGATCGCCCGCTCGCGCAGCTCCAGGCGCGGCAGGGCATCGCCACGAACGAGACGCTCGACGTGCTCGGTTCGTGCGTGCGCCTCGAAGGCCGCCTCGTCGTCGTACTGCTCGTAGATGAAGAAGAGCCGCGCGTCGTCGGGGGAGCGGTGCGCCTGGTACATGAGGCAGCCCGGCTCGGCGCGGCAGAGCGGGGTGATCGTTTCGAGGATCTGCGCGATGCGCTCCTCCTCGCCCTCGCGCGCCCGCCAGGTGGCCGTCACGACGTAGGTCATGCGGGCGCGCTGCCGTCCACGGCGCCGGTCCCGCCGCTCCCGCCGCTCCCGCTGCTCCCGCCGCTCCCGCCGCCCGGAACCGTGAACAGGTCGTTGCGCGGCCTGGCAGCCGCCTCGAGGATCTCCACCTTGCCGCTGCTGCCGTCGACGCGGATCCGGTCACCGGTGCTGATGCGCTGCGTCCCGTCCTGGGTGCCGACCACCGCCGGGATGCCGAACTCGCGGCTCAGCACGGCGGGGTGCGCGGTCAGGCCGCCGGCATTCGTGACGAGGCCCGCGATCTTCGTGAAGAGCACGACCCAGGCAGGGTTGGTCATGTGGCAGACCAGGATGTCACCGGCGCGGACCGCGTCGAACTCGTCCTCGCGCAGCACGACCCGCGCGATCCCCTCGACGACGCCCGGCGAGCCGCCGATCCCCTCCACCTGTCCGGCAACCTCGCCCTGCCGGCGGTGGAACTTCTCGGGGAAGCCCCAGTTCACGAGGTAGGGGAAGGCGAGCTGGCTCTCGGTCGCGGTTCCGATCCAGGCCGGCGGACGGAAGTCGTACGCGCGCTCGCGTTCGGCACGCCGCTCGGCCACCGTCGCGCGCGCGGCACTGCCGGCCGGGTCGGCCATCGCGACGCGCAGCTCGTTGTAGCGCAGGAACATGACGTCATCCGGCTCATCGAGGGCTCCCGCCTCCACCAGCTTTCGCCCGATGGAGATCAGGACGAGGCGAAGGTGCGCGTTCGCGCCCTGGTCGATGTAGAAGTGATGGTCGGGGGTCAGCGGGGCCATGCGCAGGTTCGTCTCGTTCGCCGCGCGCATCTCCTCCAGCGCCGCACCCTCGAGCCCATCGAGCAGCTCGGCGGATGCCGCGTCGATGTCGGCTGCGAGCGCACCGATCGTCGAGGGGTAGTCGTAGTCGGTCTCGAGATAGCCCCGAACCAGCTCGATCACCTGCTCGGGCTTCTCGTAGACCGTCGGGAAGATGAACTCGTGGCTCCAGACCGCGTGCCATCCGAACTCGCGCTGGTACGGTCGAACACGATCGCTCATGAACCGATTACCACGCTCGGATCGCCCGAGCGCGGCGATGATCTCCGCGGCGGTGTCGTTCGCGAACGCGGCCGCCAGCTCGGGATCGGCCTTGGCCTCCTCCTTCATCTCCCACAGGGCCTTGATCGAGTCCCAGTTGCGGTCGCTCGCCGAGTTCTGCAGTCGTCCGAGAAGCGCGTCGTCGACGCTGCCGCGCGTCTGCTGCATCACCGCGCGGAGGTTCAACGTGGCGGACAGCTGCGCGAAGTTCAGCATCCAGTGGATCTTCCAGTGCCGGTCGTGGATGTCGATCGCGTCCTCGAACAGGACCGCGAGCTCCATGAGCGACATCTCGTCCTGGCGGTCGAGCCGCTGTTCGAGGAAGTCGAAGTTGCGCTGCATCTCCGGGACGAGGCGGTCACGCCACCAGTCGACGAAGTGCTCGCCGTACACGGGCAGCACCGCATCCAGGTAGGTGCCGATCCGCTCGTAGCTTGGGTCGAGCGGGACGCGGGCGCCGTAGCGCGCCCCGTATTCCATCGCGTCGACCTTCCAGGCTGGATCGGCCGGCACCGCGGCGGTGTAGAGGTAGCCGTTGACGTTCTTCGTGATCCAGTCGCATGCGAACGGGGTCCCGAAGCGGCGGAACATGTGATCGCAGGTGAGCCACCAGCCGCCGATCTCATAGAACATCGGGCTCAGCGGATGCGGGCAGTGCAGGTCGTCGAAGACCCAGAAGAGGCGCCGTTCCTGCTCGGATGCCCACTCGATCGGGAACTCGTCGGTCCCCAGGAACTGGTCGAGAACCGGCTCGTCCCGCGGTTCAGTCAAAGCCAAGACCTCCGTTCCGATCGATCATCGATGATAATGAGGATAGCCCGCCCGCCCGATCCTTGGGAACCCGCCAGGAACCCATTCGTACCCGACCTCGAGACGCACATGGCCAGCCGCTACGTCCACGATTTCGACGCACCGCCCGAGGGCACCTCCGAGGAACGCACGCGCCTCCTCGGCGGCAAGGGCGCCAACCTGGCCCTCATGGCGACCGAGCTTCAGCTGCCCGTCCCGCCGGGATTCACGATCAGCACTGACGCCTGCCGCGCCGTCCTGGCCGGCAGCTGGCCGCCGGGCCTCGAGGCGGAGGTTGCCGAGCACCTGGAGCGGCTGGCAGCACGCGTCGGGCGGCGATTCGGCGACCCGAACGATCCGCTGCTTGTGAGCGTGCGGTCCGGCGCCCCGGCCTCGATGCCGGGGATGATGGACACGATCCTCAATCTCGGCCTGACCGATGCGACCGCCACCGGCCTGGCCGCCGCGACCGGCGACGAGGCCTTCGCGGCCGACTGCCTGCGGCGCTTCCGCGACGGATATCGCGGGGTGATCGGCGCGGAGGCGGTGCCCGATGACCCCGCGACCCAGCTTCGCTCGGCGATCGAGGCCGTCTTCCGATCCTGGAACAGCGAGCGCGCCATCGCCTACCGGCGTCGCGAGGGCATTCCCGATGATCTCGGCACCGCGGTCACCGTGCAGGCCATGGTCTTTGGCAACCGAGGCGCGGATTCCGGCACCGGCGTGGTCTTCACCCGCAACCCCTCCACCGGTGAGCCGATCCTTTACGGCGACGTCATGTTCGATGCGCAGGGCGAGGATGTCGTCGCGGGCGGCGAGGAGCCCGAGCCGATCGGAGTCCTCGACGAGCGGCTGCCCAAGGTCGCAGCGGAGCTGCGACGCCACGCGGCGGTGCTGGAGCACCAGCTCGCCGACCTGTGCGACATCGAGTTCACGATCGAGGACGGCCGCCTGTGGCTCCTCCAGGTCC
>DAINOY010000216.1:0-3799 GCA_036743735.1 Chloroflexota bacterium | reverse complement strand
ACGCCAACCTGGCCCAAGAGTCGCTGGGCGATCTCGTCGATCTTCGTCGCGAGCGCGGCCTCGTCGCCAAAGCCCGCGACGTGGCCGAGCAGTGCGCCGAGATTCATCTGCTGCCCGGCTGACGGCTCGAGGTAGACGTTGAGGTACGCCACGCTATCGGGTGGCGCGAAGCTCGCCGCGCGGTCGGCGGTACCCGCGAAGAGGAAGAGATACGAACCGACGACGGTGGCAGCGGTGAGCCCGAGCAGGGTGGTCAGCGCGACGACGAGACGGTGAGCCAAGGAGTCGTCAGCGACCGAGGAGCGAACCGAGGCCGCCGCCGATCTTCGGCAGCCGGCCTCCGCCGGGCATTCGGCCACCGGCGAACATCTTCATCATCTTCTGCATCTCGGCGAACTGCTTGAGGACACGGTTGACCTCCGCGGTCGACGTTCCGCTGCCGAGCGCGATCCGCCGTCGCCGGCTGGCCTTGATGATCTCGGGCCGTTGCCGCTCGTCGGGAGTCATGGAGTCGATGATCGCCTCGATGCGACGCAGCTCTCCCCCGTCCACCGCCGCCTGCGCCGCCCCGGCCATCTGGCCCGCGCCGGGGATCATCTGCAGCACCTGGCCGATCGGTCCCATCTTCTTGATCTGGTTGAGCTGGCTGCGGAAGTCCTCGAGCGTGAAGCGCGATTCCATCATCCGCTGCGCCACGCGCTCCGCCTCGTCGCGATCGACGTTCTCCTGGACCCGCTCGACCAGCGACAGGATGTCGCCCATGCCCAGGATGCGCTGGGCGAGCCGATCCGGATGGAACGGCTCGAGCGCATCGGTCCGTTCACCGACCCCGATGAAGCTGATCGGGAGGCCGGTCGTGCTGCGAATGCTCAGGGCGGCGCCGCCACGGGCATCGCCGTCCATCTTCGTCAGCACGAGTCCGCTCACTGGCAGGCGCTGGTGGAACGCCTCGGCGACGCGTACCGCCTCCTGGCCGGTCATCGCGTCCACCACGAGCAGCGTCTCGGCCGGCGTCACGGCGCCGGCGATGCGTACGAGCTCTTCCATCATCGGCTCGTCCACGTGGAGGCGGCCCGCGGTGTCGAGGATCATGACGTCGATCCCGCGGCTCTTCGCCAGCTCGAGCCCGGAGCGGGCGACCTCGAGGGCGGGCGTGCCGACCGGCCGGGTATGAACCTCGACCCCAATCTGGTCGCCGAGCTGCACGATCTGGTCGACGGCCGCCGGCCGGTAGACGTCGGCAGCGACGAGGAGCGGACGCTTGCCGTCCTTGCGCAGGCGCACGGCCAGCTTGGCGGCGGTCGTCGTCTTCCCGGATCCCTGGAGACCGACCATCATCACCACGGTCGGGCGTGCCGCGAGATTCAGCTCGTGGCGAGTTCCCCCCAGCACGGCGACCAGCTCGTCGTGGACGATCTTGACGATCTGCTGGCCCGGGTTCAGGCCGGTGAGCACCTCGTGGCCGCCGGCCCGTTCACGGACGCGCGCCACGAACTCCTTGACGACGCGGAAGTGGACATCGGCCTCGAGGAGGGCCAGGCGGATCTCGCGCAGCGCCGCGTCGAGATCGGCTTCGGTGATCTTGGCCTTGCCGCGCAGCCGGCCGGTGACGGCCTGCAGGCGCGCGGAGAGAGATTCAAACATTCGGCGTCGAGCTCAGCGGGGAAGGATGCGGCGAAGCGGTGCGCAGATCCGCGTGCGAGGAGCACCTGGCGGAGGGCTGGCGGCGGCTGCCCATCCTACATCGGCGACCCATGACCGGCAATGCGCCCGGTCACTCGGCGAAGAGCCACTCGACGTAGGCCGCCGGGTCGAAGGGTGCGAGCGCGTCAACCTCCTCCCCCACGCCGGCAAAGACGATCGGCACGCCGAGGCGATCGGCCGCTGCGAGCGCGACGCCGCCCTTCGCCGTCCCGTCGAGCTTCGTCAGCACGATGCCGGTCACCCCCGCCTCGCTGCTGAACGCCTCGGCCTGCGCCAGCCCGTTCTGGCCGGTGGTGGCGTCGAGGACGAGCAGCACGTGGCGCGGCTGGTCGGGCATGCGGCGCTCGATGACGCGACGGATCTTCGACAGCTCGGCCATGAGCTGCGTCTTGTTCTGCAGCCGACCCGCGGTGTCGACGAGCACGGCATCGAGTCCGCGGGACTCGGCGGCGACGACGGCATCGAACGCGACCGCGCCCGGATCGGCACCGATGCGCTGGGCGATCACCGGCACGCCGATCTCCTCGCCCCAGATCCGCAGCTGCTCCACGGCAGCGGCGCGGAACGTGTCCGCGGCGGCGAGGGCCAGCGATCGACCATCCGCCTTCAGCCGATGAGCCAGCTTGGCGATCGTGGTCGTCTTGCCGGCGCCGTTGACCCCCACGAAGAGGATGACCGATGGTGCTGGCCCGAGCTCGAAGGTCCCCGATCCAACCCGCTCGAGCCGCTCACGGATCTCATCGGCCAGGGCGCCACGAATCGCCTCACCGCTGCGACCGCCGCCACGACGCATGCGCTCGCGCGCGGCGTCGACCAGCTCGAGCGTCGCCTCGGCGCCGACGTCGGCGCTGATGAGCGCCTCCTCGACCTCCTCCCAGGTCTCCTCGGTTGCCGGCGCTCCGACCCCCAGGATCGAGCGCAGCCGCGCGCCGAGTCCCGACGGTCGGTTGCGCAATCCCATGCCGCGCATGCCCGACGGCTCGCGCCGTGGACGCGCCATCGTCATCGGCACCGGTCCTCCGGCTGGCGCCTCTGCCACTGGCGGCGGGGCGGGCGCTTCGGCCGGCTCGTCTGCGGGCGTCCCTGGCGGGCGACGCCTCCAGAAGCTCACGCGGTGACCTCGATCGGGAGATCCGCGAGTCGCAATGAGAGCACGCGGGAGACGGCCGCATCGGTCATCGTCACGCCGTAGATCGTATCGGCCGTCTCGATCGTCGCCCGGTTATGGGTGATCACCACGAAGTCGATCGACTCGGCCAGCTTGCGCAGCGCGCTCGCGAACCGCCCGATGTTTGCCTCGTCGAGCGCGGCGTCGACCTCGTCGAGGATGCAGAACGGCACCGGGTTCACGCTGAGCATGGCGAAGAGCAGCGCAACCCCGGTGAGCGCGCGCTCGCCGCCGGAGAGCATCGCCAGGCGCTGCAGCCGCTTGCCGGGGGGCCGAACGACGATCTCGATGCCGCCGGGCGCATCGCCATCCGCCTCGTCGTCCAGTTGGAGCGACGCGGAGCCACCGGCGAACAGGAGACGGACGAACTCGTCGAAGCGCGCCCCGATGGCGGTGAAGGCGTCGTTGAATCTCTCGGTGATCTCGGCGTCGAGCTTCGCGATCAGCTCCTGCGTGGAGCCGATGGCGGCCTGGAGATCGGTCTCCTGGCTGACGAGACCGTCCATGCGCTCGGCGAGCTCGCGGTGCTCCTCCACGGCGAATGGATTCACCGACCCGATCTGCGCCAGCAGCCGGCGAACCCGGCGGCTCTCGGTCTCGATCGTCTCGTCGCTCGCCTCGGCGACCTCGCGCTGGAGATCAGCGTCGCTCGTCACCACCGACGGCGCGTCCACATCCGATTCGCCGTCCGGTTCCGTCTGCGCCAGCGCATCCAGCGCCAACCGGCGCTCCCGCTCGACCGATGCCAGCGCCTCCTCCTGGCGCAGCACCTCGCCTGCAGCGGTCGACGCCGCACGCTCGAGCTCGAGGAGCTTCGACGCCGCGCCACCGGCGGCGCGTTCCAACTCGAGCAGCGCGCGCCGTCGTCCTTCTCGCTCGTCCTCGGCAGCGGCGCGCGCGGCAGCGGCCGCCTCGTCCTGGCTGCGT
>DAINOY010000215.1:0-3811 GCA_036743735.1 Chloroflexota bacterium | reverse complement strand
CACGCTGGCTCCTCAGGACGCTGACGCCGACCACGGCGAACAAGAACCAGGGGTTTCCGCTTCGCCTGGTCATGCCCGGCTGGTACGGCGTCTCGAACGTGAAATGGCTGTCGCAGATTCACGTCCAGGACGAGGCGGGACACGGCCTCTACCTGTACTCGGCGGCCGAGACGCTCGGCATCGATCGCACCGAGCTGACCGAGCGGCTCATCGATGGCAAGCAGAAGTACAGCTCGATCTTCAACTACCCCACGCTGACCTTCGCCGATGTCGGCGTCATCGGCTGGCTGGTGGACGGAGCCGCGATCTGCAACCAGGTCCCCCTCTGCCGCTCCTCGTACGGGCCGTATGGCCGGGCCATGGTCCGCATCTGCAAGGAGGAGTCGTTCCACCAGCGCCAGGGGTACGAGTTGCTGCTCCACCTCATGCGCGGAACCGAGGCGCAGCGCGAGATGGTGCAGGACGCCACGAACCGATGGTGGTGGCCGTCGCTGATGATGTTCGGCCCTCCCGATGACGACTCGCCCAATACCGCGCAGTCGATGGCATGGCGAATCAAGCGCGACACGAACGACACGCTGCGACAGCGATTCGTCGACATGACGGTGCCGCAGGCCCAGGTGCTGGGCGTCACGCTGCCGGACCCCGAGCTGTGCTGGGACGACGCGTCGGGGCACTGGCGCTTCGGCACGCCAGACTGGGACGAGTTCAAGCGCGTGATCGCCGGCCACGGCCCGCGCAATGCGGAGCGGATCCGCCGGCGTCGCGAGGCGCACGAGCAGGGTGCCTGGGTGCGCGACGCGGCTGCGGCCCATGCGGCCAAGGCGGCGCGCGAATGACCGGCCAGGGCTGGCCACTCTACGAGGTCTTCGTGCGGGCCAAGCGGGGCCTGAACCACGTCCACGTCGGCTCGCTGCACGCGGCCGACGACGAGATGGCGCTGCACAACGCGCGCGACGTCTACACGCGACGCAACGAGGGGGTCAGCATCTGGGTCGTGCGCTCCGATCGCATCACCGCCTCGAACCCCGATGAGCGCGATGCCTTCTTCGAGCCCAGCGCCGACAAGGCGTTCCGCCATCCGACCTTCTACGAGATCCCCGACGACGTCGGCCACATGTAGCGCCGAGCCTCAGCGATGACCGATTCCGACGTTTCCGCCTACGAGTCGCTGGCCGAGCTGGGTGGCGATGCCCGCTGGGCGTTTGGCACAGGCTTCGTGGACGCACTCGACGGCGTCTCCACCCAGATCCCGGCCGGCGTCGAGCGGGGAGACCTGGCGGCGTACTGCCTCATGCTCGCGGACGACGCCCTCGTCCTGTCGCAACGGCTGATCGAGTGGTGCACCAGGGCGCCCGAGCTCGAGGAGGAGGTCGCCCTCGCCAACATCGCGCTCGACCTGCTGGGTCAGGCGCGGCTCCTCTACGGGCGCGCCGCCTTCGTCGAGGACGTCGGGCGCGACGAGGACGCGCTGGCCTACCTGCGCGACGCCGATGCGTTCCGGAACGTGCGCCTCGTGGAGCAGCCGAATGGCGATTTCGCGGTCTTGATCGCCCGCCTCTTCCTGGCCTCGGCGTGGCGCCTGACGCTGATGGAGCGGCTGCGCTCCTCCGTCGATCCGGTGCTGGCGGCGATCGCCGCCAAGGCAGTGAAGGAGCTGCAGTATCACCGCGACTACAGCGCGCGCTGGGTCGTGCGGCTCGGCGACGGAACCGCGCTGTCGCACGCGCGCATGGCCGCCGGCCTGGCGGCGGCGTGGCCATTCGTCGACGAGCTCTTCGGCGCATCCCCGCTGGAGGAGCGCCTCGAACGCGTCGCCGCCGATCTCACGGGCCTCGCGACCGAGGTGGACGACGTGATCGACGAGGTCCTGGAAGCCGCGGCGCTCCAACGACCATCGGTCCAGGCGGATGCCGCCGGCGGGCGCGAGGGCAGGCACACGGAGCACCTGGCGCCGCTGCTGGCCGAGATGCAGGAGGTCGCGCGCGCGTACGAGGGGGCGACGTGGTGATCGCGGCTCCCGACCTGGAGCGTGCCCGGGCTATCGCCGCGTCGGTGCCCGACCCGGAGCTGCCGATGCTCACGATCGAGGACCTGGGCATCCTGCGCGGCGTGTCCCGCGAGCCCGACGGCGCGATCGTGGTCGAGCTGACGCCGACGTACTCCGGCTGCCCGGCGCTCGACGCCATGCGACGCGACGTCGCGCGCCGGCTCTCCGAGGCGGGGTTCGAAGGATCCGTGGTGCGGACGGTGCTCAGCCCGGCCTGGTCCAGCGACTGGATCACCGAGCGCGGACGCCGTCGCCTGTCCGAGGCCGGAATCGCGCCGCCGGGCCCGGCGCCGCGGGGACCGGCCCTGCTCTCGCTGGAGCCTCCGCCACGGGCCGTCAGCTGCCCGCGGTGCGGCGGGTCCGGGGTCGAGCTGTCGCCGTTCGGTGCCACGGCCTGCCGCGCGCTGTGGCGCTGCGCGGAGTGCGGCGAGCCGTTCGAGCGTTTCAAGGAGCTCTGAGTGTCCGTCGTCGAGATCGGCGCGGCGCGCGGGCGGCGCGGCGGACCGCATCGGCTCCGCGTCAGCGGGATCGAACGGCTGTGTGACGACGCCGTCGCCGTGCGCTTCGACGTCCCGCCGGAGCTCGATCGCGAGTTCCGGTTCCGCGCGGGCCAATCGGTTGCGTTGCGCCGCATGGTGGAGGGCCGCGACGAGCGTCGCACCTACTCGCTCTGCTCACCACCCGGCGAGGGGCTGCGCATCGGCGTTCGTGCGATTCCCGGTGGCCTCTTCTCCACCTGGTTGACCGATGAGGTCCGTCCCGGCGACGAGGTCGAGGTCTTCCCACCGGCCGGCTCGTTCACCCCCGACGTCGGGGTGCCGGCGCACCACGTCCTGCTCTGCGCCGGCTCGGGGATCACGCCCGGCGTGGCGATCGCCGCGGCCGCGCTGCGGGTGCCCGGGTCACGCGTCACGCTGCTCTACGGCAACCGGCGGTCGAGCACCGTGATGTTCGCCGATGAGCTCGCCGACCTGAAGGACCGATATCCCTCCCGCCTCGCGATCCACCACTTCCTGTCCCGCGAGCAGCAGGACGCGCAGCTGCTGAGCGGCCGCCTCGACGCCGACAAGCTCGAGCTGGTGCTCGATACGGTGCTGCGCGCCGACGACGTCGATCATTGGTGGCTGTGCGGCCCGCTCAACATGGTCGAGGCAGCGCGGGCGGTCCTGCGCGCGCGGGGCGTGCCGGCCGACGAGATCCATCGCGAGCTCTTCTACGTCGACGACCCGCCGCCCGAGGTTTCCCGCGTCGAGGCCGCGCCGTCCGGACCGACCTCCGAGGTCTCGATCACCCTGGACGGCCGCACCTCGGTCCTGCGGCTGCCGCGCGAGCTGCCGATCCTCGAGGGGGCGCAGCACGAGCGCAACGACCTGCCGTTCGCGTGTCGCGGCGGAGTCTGCGGCACCTGCCGTGCGCGACTGGTCGAGGGCGAGGTGAAGATGCGACGGAACTTCGCGCTCTCCCCCGAGGAGGTCGAGGCCGGGTTCGTGCTCACCTGCCAGTCGCTGCCACAGACCGATCGGGTGGCGGTGGACTACGACGCGTAGCGCGGGTTCGTGGCGCGCTGTGGAGCGCTGCGGAGCGCTGCGCCGGGCGCCCTGATCGTCCCGTGAGCAAACCAGCGCTCGGGGTGGGGCTCAGCCGACGGTCTGATCACCGGGTGAGCCATTCAGCGCCTGAGCCCTCCGAATCCGGCCCGATCCGGAGTCTCACCCGCTGGTTTGATCACCACGTGATCAACCAGAGGCTGTCCGCGCTCGA
>DAINOY010000214.1:0-3818 GCA_036743735.1 Chloroflexota bacterium | reverse complement strand
TCGCGGCCAGCGCGACCAGCAGCACGAAGACCGGCGGCGTGAGGAGCCACGCCATCAGCCCAACCGTGCCCATCTTGCAGAACGTGAACGCGAGGCGGTCGTACTTCTGCGCCCGCGTCAGCGGCGGACGCTGGGCGAGCCAGGAGGCGACCGGGTCGGTCCCGGCACCCACTGCCGGCGCGCTCACGACGGCACCAGCCCTTCCAGCTGCACGAGCTCCCGCGCCGACACCTGCCCGGCCGATGTCCGACGCCGGAGCCCGCCGAAGAGCTGTCGCGCACAGAACGGGATCCGCACCGGGTCCGACTCGCCGTCGACCGAGCCGACGTGCACGCAGCACTGCTGCAGCCGCTCGATGTTCATGGTCCAGGCGTCCATGAACGACTTCACGCTGAGGCGCTTCGTCCGCAGCGCCACGAGCTCCGCCGCACGCTCGCCCTTCAACAGGTAGCGCCCGACATCCTTGATGAAGCCGCCGACCGACAGGTCGCACGCCTCACAGATGTTGAGCAGGTAATCGATGAGCTCGGGGCGGCTGATCGTCGTCGTCTCGCTCATCATGCCGATGAGCGCGTCCCACAGCTCGTCATCGGCGGCGATCCGGTTGCCCACGACCGACAGGTTCGCCTTGAGCCGCTCGAGCCCCACCAGCTTCGGGATGGACCGATAGCTCCCGCTGTCCTCCCGCACGAAGTACGTGATCGCGCAGCAGTCCGGGTGGCTGCACGGCAGCGCGATGAAGTCCTCGGCGCTGGCCCGTCCATCGGTCTGTGGGCCCAGCCGTTTGAGCACGCCGGTGGTCGTCATCCGATGCATCGGGTCGATCGGGTTCGACCGGCCGGAGCCGAAGACCGGCTGGTAGGCGACGCCGGCGATGTAATCGGTCCCGAAGGCGAGGTCGGCCACGCGGCCGATCTCGTGGTCGTTGACGCCCTGGGTCACGACCATGGTGAGCGTCGTGAAGATCCGAGCGGCCGTCAGGCGGCGGATCGCCTCGGCCTTCATGGCGCGCAGGTCTTCGCCACGGTGGAAGAGATGCGTCTCGAGCTCGAAGCCGTCGAACTGGAGATAGACCTCGACCCGGTTCCGGAGCCGCTCGAGTGCCGCGAGGAAGCGGTCGTCGCGCGTGATCCGGATGCCGTTCGTGTTCAGCAGGACGCGCGTCACGTTGCGCTCGACCGCAGCCTCGATGATCTCGACGATCTCCGGGTGCACCGTCGGCTCGCCGCCGGACAGCATGAGGACGTCGATCTTGCCGCCCTCGCGCTCGATGGAGGCGTCGAGCGTGCGGAGGATGTGCGGCAGACGGGCGTATCGGCCCACGTTGGTGCCGGATCCTGCGAAGCAGGTGGGGCAGTTGAGGTTGCAGTGCTCGGTGACGTCGAGCAGCAGGATGCAGGAGTGCTGGGTCTGCAGCCGGCCCAGGCCATTCGCGTAGCCCATCGGGATCGGCATGACGTTGTCCGGCGTGTCCTCGATGATCTGGCGGGTCGGCACGCGCCACTGCTGGAGGTACTCCCACAGGTCGTGGTCCTCGTCGTAGAGGCTGACGACCTCGCCGTGCCCGCGGCGGCAGTGGCGTCGCAGGTAGACCGAGCCCCCTTCCAGCACGAGGTTGCCCTGCAGGATGTCGATGGCGTAGTCGACCTCGCGGTCGGGATCCTCGCTGAAGCATCGGCCGCAGACGGTGAGCACCATGCGCAGCGGCGTGTAGCTGCGGAGTGGCAGCGCGGCGCTCATCGGGTCTGGCTCGGGTCGTGGGGTCGCATGGATTGGCTACCTCCCATTCACTGGCATTGCCAGCTCACGCTGCCGCTGATCGGGTCCGGGACCGACTCGCCGGGCGGTCGCTCGATCGGCTCTGGCCCGAGGTTCTCGAAGGTGACCGTCCCCGAGATGCCGTCCGGTGATCCGTCGAACGTGATCGTCGCCCCGCCGGTGTCCGTGTACGAGGCAAAGGGCTCTGCGGGGCCGTCCTCCGGATTGAGGAGGATGAACACGCTTGTGCTGCCGGCCGGCCTACCGCCGCCGCCGTCGATTGTGACGCTCACGCCGCGACCCCCGGTGCTGCCGAGGTGGGCGGCGTAGACGCTGAAGCCGCTCCCCTGGTCGAACGCCTGGCAGGTCGCGTCTCCCGAGCCCTGGAAGTCCAGCGGCGGGTCGATGCTGAGCTCCATGGTGCCGCGCAGCGGGGCAGGCTGGATTCCTCCGAGGCCACCGACGAGCGCGTAGCAGGTCCCGCCCACGAGCAGCGCAACGAGGAGCGGGACGGTCACGCCAATGGCAAGCGCCGTCCCTCGTCCGAGCTTCGCGGGCCGCGTGACCGAGACTGCGCCCCAGGCGATGAGTGCCCCGATCAGCAGCGCGATCGCCAGGATGATCAGGAGGATCGACCCGCTCCCGCCGATGGCTCCGAAGAGCCCGGTGCCGAAGCCAACCAGCAGGAACACGGCGACATTGACGGCGACCAGGATCAACCAGAAGCGCTTCCAGAAGCCCTCCCCAGCCGTCGTATCGGGATCCGGCGACTCGAGCGCCCATGTCGCATCGACGTCTTCCGGCGAGTAGCCGGCGTCGATCAGCTTCTTGCGGATCGCCTCGCGCGTGTACTTGCGTCGGTTGGCGCGGATGTAGTCGGCGATGCGGGGATCCATCGGTCAACCTCCGGCGGTCGCGCGTTCAGGCGTGGGCAGACGGTAGGCGCGGGCGTGCACCCGGCGCACGAAATGCATGACCAGCAGACCGATGAGCGGGATGAGCACGATCTGCGGACCGGTCAGCCCGATCGCCTGCACCTCGTTGCCACGTACGAACTCGACGCCGAAGCGGAAGAGCCCGTAGGCCAGGAGGTACGCCTTCAGCGTGTCACCGCGGATCGGCAGCAGCGGCCCGCGGGAGACGATCAGGCCGAACGCGGCGGCGTGGAAGCCGATCTCGTACAGCATGCTGGGGTGCATCGGGCCGTCGCAGCCAGGGCATCGGGCAAACGCGGCAGCCGCCTCCGGCGAGACGGTCATCCCCCACGGCAGGTCGGTCGGCGTGCCGAGCGGCAGCTCGCTCAGGAAGCAGCCGGTGCGCCCGATGACGAGCGCCAGCGGGATCGCGGCGGCGTAATAGTCGCCGGTCGACAGCGTGTAGCCGAGTGCCCGCTTGCTCAGGACGATGGCCAGGTAGCCGCCCGCCAGCCCACCGATGATGCTGCGTGGCCCGTGGGTGATGACGTAGGTCAGCGGCAGGTTCGCCGCGCTCACCTCGTCGAGGATCTCCCAGCTCGTGATCAGCCGCGCGCCGAGCGCGCCGCCGGCGATCGCAGCGAGGCTGATGAGGAGGATGCGGCGGTCCAGGACGCCGTCACGACGCAGCGCTCGCCAGTAGAGAACGAGCCCGGCGATGACCCCGGCGACGGTGAAGAAGTCGTGCGTGTAGAGCGTGATCGGTCCGGCCTGGAAGAGGACCGGGAACACGATCAGGCTCGGGTCGCCGGCGGGCTGCGGCGCCGCTGACGCATGCCGGCATCATACGGAGCCCGCGCAACGGGAGGATGCGGCGCAACGTGCCGTGCCTGGACCGCAGAGCGGCGCCTTTCCTTCGTTTACCAGTACCGCTGGTGATAAACCCAATCGGGCCGGCGTCCTGGTCGGATATCGAGCACTTGAGCCGTCTGCCACGCTCGTGCTGAGCGTGGACGACTGGACCGATGCCTCCGGATCGCGCCTGTCGTCTGTTTAGTACCAGCAGGGCTGGTAAACGCAAGAAGCCGCGGCTGCCCCGCGGCCGGCCACGCCCCGCGACGGCCCGCCCCGAGGCGCGCGATTGGC
>DAINOY010000213.1:3332-3819 GCA_036743735.1 Chloroflexota bacterium | reverse complement strand
TACCGTCACGCTCGGGCGCGAGACCAGGCCATCGGTCCGGCCGAACCGGGATCGCCGGCCACGGCCATCGCCTGGCTCGGCCTTCCGCTGCTGGTGTGGTGGAGCTTCTTCTGGCTCGACGGCGGCAGCGCCGCCTCGCCTGCCGCGGTGCTGGATCGATACCTGCGCGACGCGCCGACGATCGCCGAGGGCGACGCCGCCACCGCGGCCCGGCTCGCCGTCGAGCCGAACGCGCTGGCGACCGACACGCGGACCGTCGTGGCGGCGCTGCGCGACGCCTGCGCCGACGACCCATGTCGGGAGGCGACGGCTCGCACGCTGCTCCACGGCGCGCGCGTCCGACTGACCGGGGGCGCGATCGGCGCCGAGGGCGACCGGGCGCGGGCAATCGTCGAATCGGTCCACTACGAGCGGCGCGCGACCCGGTTCCTCGGCATCTTCCCCGGCAGCGATCTCGTGCCCGTCGCGGACCGACGGCTACTGACAC
>DAINOY010000213.1:0-3322 GCA_036743735.1 Chloroflexota bacterium | reverse complement strand
TGTTCGCTCTCGGGTTCATCACTGCCATCCTTTTCCGGGGCTGGCGATGAACCTCGGGGCGCGGCGCTGGGTAATCACCGACAGCCGCAGCGCCGTTTCTCCGCGATGACCGACTCAGGCCAATCTTCCAGCGTCGCGAGCCTGCCGCATCCGCGCGGCGGGCGGTTCTTCGCGTCGCTCGACGAGGCGGTCGACCGGGCCGTGGTGGGGGCGACCGAGCCCCTGCGCCTGCTCGCCATCGCGGTGCTCGCCGACGGGCACGCCCTGGTCGAGGACGTTCCGGGAGTCGGCAAGACGCTGCTCGCCCGTGCCTTCGCGCGCGCGCTGGGCCTCGACTTCCGGCGCGTCCAGGGCACACCCGACCTCCTGCCCACCGACGTCACCGGGTCCAGCATCCTCGACGCAGGAGCGTTCCGCTTCGTGCCCGGGCCGATCTTCGCCAACGTCCTGCTCGTGGACGAGGTGAACCGCGCCACGCCGCGCACCCAGGCCGCGCTGCTCGAGGCGATGCAGGAACGCCAGGTCACCGCCGAGGGCGAGACGCGTCCGCTGCCCGACCCGTTCGTCGTCCTGGCCACCCAGAACCCGATTGAGCTCGAGGGCACCTTCTCGCTCCCCGAGGCACAGCTCGACCGCTTCCTTGTTCGCATCGCCATGGGCTATCCCGACGCGCCGGCCGAGGGCGCCATCGCGCGACGCTACCGAGACCAGGCGGAGCCACTCGACCTCGTGCCGCAGGTCGCCGGTGCCGCGGAGCTCCTCGCCCTGCGGGACGCGACGCGCCGCGTGCACGTTGCCGACGACGTCGAGCGCTACGCCGTGGCGCTCGTGCGCGCCACCCGCGAGCACACCGATCTGCGCATGGGCGCCAGCCCGCGAGCCAGCGTGGCGCTCTATCGCGCGACGCAGGCGCGCGCGGCGATCGACGGCCGTGACTACGCCCTGCCCGATGACGTCCGCGACGTCGCCCACGCGGTGCTCGACCACCGCCTCCTGCTCGACATCGATCGCGAGCTTCGCGGGGCGACCGTCTCGGCAGTCACCGACGACGTGCTCGCCTCCGTGCCGGTGCCCCTTCCCGACGACGCATGAGCGGGCGCACCGCCTTCGCCCTCGTGCTGGCGGTCATCGGTGCCGTCCTCGGCGTGCCCGGGCTCATTCTCCTGGCCGGGATCGTGGCCGCCTATGGGCTGCTCACCCGCCTGTGGTCCCGTTACGGCCTCCGCGAGCTTCGCTACGAACGCCGCCTCTCGACGCGTCGCGCCCTGGTCGGCGATGCCGTGGATCTCGACATCTCGGTCTGGAACCGGAAGTTACTCCCGCTGCCGTTCCTGGCCGCGGATGACCACCTGACCGATGGCCTGCCGGTCCGCGAGCGCGGCGAGCTCGACACCGATGAGACCGGCCGGCGGCTGCTGCCCAACACCTGGGCGCTGGCGCCCTTCGAGCGCGTGATCCGCCACTTCCACCTCGATGCGCTGCGCCGCGGCCGCTACGAGCTGGGTCCGGTGCTGCTGCGCGTGCGCGATGTCTTCGGCCGCGAGGCGAACGAGACGCAACTGCCACTGCCCGATGCGCTCAGCGTCGGGCCGCGCAGCGTGCCGATGGCCGGCCCGCGACGCGGGCAGGCACCGCTGGGCGACCGCCGGGCACGCCACAGCCTGGTGCACGACCCGGCGCTCTTCGGCGGAGTGCGGCCGTTCATGGCCGGCGATTCACGACGCCTCGTGCACTGGCGTGCCAGCGCACGGATCGGACGGCACGTGGCGAAGCGCTTCGAGCCGGCCCGCGGCACGGCGATTGTCATCGCCCTCGACGTCCAGACGCTTCCCGGCGCCCACTGGGAGATGACCTGGGACGACGATGCCTTCGAGGCGCTCTGCGTTGCCGCCGCGGCGATCGCACGCGAGTCGCTGCGCGAGGGCGCGGCCGTCGGCTTCGCGGCCGCCAGCTTCACGGGGACCCCGCAGCGCATCGCCTGGCTCCCGCCTCGCGCCGCTCGGGGGCAGGCTGCGGCGCTCAACGAGGTGCTGGCTCGCATCGGCCCGATCAGCTCGGGGCCGCTCGGCGGCCTGCTCACCTGGCTGGCGCGCCGGTCGCCGAGTGGTTCGACGCTCGTCCTGCTCACGGCGCGCGACCCGCGCCACGAGCTGCCGACCCTGCGCCGCATTGCCCGCGGCGCGCATCCGGTCGAGGTCGTGCTGCTCGGTGCCACCGCGGCCGCCGCACTGCCGGCGCTTCGATCGGCGGGGCTGCGCGCCTCGCACGCGACGCTCGAGCCGGACTGGAGGTCGGCCGATGCGCTGGTCGTGGCGAGCTAGCTGGCTCCTGCCAATTGCCCAGGCCGTCGCCGAGGGGGGCTGGATCACCGTCGTCTACGCGGCGCTCGCGATCCTCGCGCGCGACGTGCCGGCCATCGGTCCGTTCGAGATGGCGCTCCTGGCGGGAAGCGCCATGGCCTGGGGGCGACGCGGGCGCTGGACGGGGCCCCGTGCCGGACGCATCGGGCTCAGCGTGCTCGTGGTGCTCGGTGGCGCGATCGGCTGGCTCCTGGCCCCGGATGCGCGCAACCTCCTGCTCGCCGGCGAGCCGCTGGCAGCCATCCGCACGCACCCCGAGGGCTGGGTCGCGGCGCTCGCCGTCCTGCGCGGCGCAGGCTACGCGGACCCGGAGACCGACGAGGCGCGCGCGGACCTGCTCATGCGCTGGATCCTGCCGCTCCTCGCCATCCCGTGGCTCGTCGGCGGCCTGGTGGCCCAGCTGCTGGGTGGCGCGCTCGTCGCGCCGTTCACCGCCGCCGCGTTCATCGGGACGGTTGCCTTCGCCGTGGGCGGCTTCCTGGCTGGGGCGCTGATCGAGTATGCGCTGCTGCGGCGACGCAATCTGGGTGCCATGGACGAGGTCATGCTGATCATGATCGGCGTCATGATCATCCTGCAGAACGGCGAACTGCTGCTGTGGGGCGGTGTGGCCAAGGCCGTGCCGTCGCCATTCTCACAGGAGCCACTGGTGTTCGGCATGGTGTCGGTGTCGCCGATCCGGTTGTTCGTGCTATGCACGGCGCTGGTGCTGCTGGGCATGTTCTATCTGCTGATCGAACGCACACGGCTCGGCCTGGCCATGCGCGCCACGTTCCAGGACACGATGGCGGCGAAGCCCGACCCTCCCTGGAACGGGGTCATCTCGTCGCGGATGCCCTCCCACTCGTTGATGTAGCGCTGGTAGCCGCTGTCCGACGCGTGCATGCCGACGACGATGCCGGCCTCCTCCACCCGCTCCCAGAAGGGGTCGAACTCGGGGAGGGCGAAGCTGCGGGGGCCGC
>DAINOY010000212.1:0-3824 GCA_036743735.1 Chloroflexota bacterium | reverse complement strand
CGGATGACGACGACGCCCTCACGATCGCCGACCACCTCGGTCCGCCCGGCGCGCGGCTGGAGGCGGACGCGCAGATCGCTCATCGTCGGCGGGAGACCCTCACGGCCCGAGGTTCGAGACGGCAAGGAACGCACGGATCATTCCCACTCGATCGTCGCCGGCGGCTTGGAGCTGATGTCGTACACGACGCGGTTCACGCCCGGGACCTCGTTCACGATCCGCGAGCTGATCTTGGCCAACACCTCGTACGGCAGCCGCGCCCAGTCTGCGGTCATCCCGTCATCGGAGGTCACCGCGCGCACGGCGACGACGTTCGCGTACGTCCGCCCGTCGCCCTGCACGCCGACGGAGCGCACCGGCGTGAGGATGGCGAACGACTGCCACAGCGACCGATACAGCCCCGCGGCCTTGATCTCGTCGATGACGATCCAGTCCGCCTCCCGCAGCGTGTCGAGCCGCTCCCCCGTGACCTCGCCAATGATCCTGATCGCCAGGCCTGGCCCGGGGAACGGCTGGCGCTGGACCATCGCCTCCGGCAGCCCGAGCTCAACGCCGACCGCGCGCACCTCGTCCTTGAACAGGTAGCGCAGCGGCTCGATCAGCCGGAACCGCAGGTCGGCCGGCAGGCCGCCGACGTTGTGATGGGTCTTGATCTTCACCGCGGCCTTCGTCTCGGCGGTCTTCGACTCGATGACATCGGGATAGAGCGTGCCCTGCACCAGGAAGTCGATCTGGCCCAGGTCGGCCGCCTCTTCCTCGAAGACCCGGATGAACTCGTCGCCGATGATCCGGCGCTTCTCCTCCGGGTCCTCCACGCCCGCCAGCCGTCGCAGGAACCGCTCGCGCGCATCGACCATGACGAGCTGCATGCCGAGGTCGCGCTCGAAGGTGACGCGCAGCAGCTCCGACTCGCGCTTGCGCATGAGCCCGTGGTCGACGTAGATGCAGGTCAGCTGGTCGCCAATGGCCCGATGCACCAGCGTCGCCGCCACGGCCGAGTCCACCCCACCCGACAGCGCGCAGATGACCTTGCCCTCACCGACCTGCCGGCGGATCTGGGCCACCGTCGTCTCGACCAGGTTCGCCGCGGTCCAGCTCGGCCGCGCGCCGGCGACCTCCACCACGAAGTTGCGCAGAATCTGCCGGCCCTGCGGCGTGTGGACGACCTCGGGATGGAACTGGATCCCGTACAGGCCGCGCTCGTGATCGACGAGGCCGGCATACGGGGTCGAATCGGTCTGCGCGGTTGGGGTGAAGCCCTCGGGCGGCCGCACGATCGAGTCACCGTGGCTCATCCAGACCGGCTGCTCGCGCTCGATCCCGGCGAACAGGCCGTCCGGGCTGGTGATCGAGATCGACGCCGGGCCGTACTCGCGGCGGCTCGACGGCAGGACCTCGCCGCCCAGCTCGTGCGCCATGAGCTGGAGGCCGTAGCAGATGCCCAGCACCGGGACGCGTCCCGTCCAGAGGGCCCCATCGGCCCTTGGTGCGCCTTCGTCATAGACCGATGCCGGCCCGCCGGACAGGATGATCGCCTTCGGCTTGCGGCGCTCGATCTCCGCCCACGGCGTGTCGTGCGGCAACAGCTCCGAGTAGACGTTCAGCTCCCGCACGCGCCGCGCGATGAGCTGGGCGTACTGGCTGCCGAAGTCGAGCACGATGACCGTATCGGGCCCTTCCGGCGCTTCATCGCTCGGCCGTTCGGGCGGCGGTGCGTGGAGCGCCTGCTCGAGGTAGGCCTCGACCTCGGCGTCGTCCGGCGCCAGCACCCGATGGCCGGCGTTGGCCGCCTCTCCGTGGACGGTCCGGCCGCGCTCGGCCGCGGGTGACGCGTCCCTGTCGCTCAATACCCCTCCGGTCGGCGATGATGTGGCCCCGAGTCTAGGAGGTTCCGACCCATGATCGAGGCCGAGATCCGCGAGCTCTCCCCGGTTCCCACCGCCGCGGTTCGCCTGCGTGCTCCGACGAGCTCGCTGAGCGACCTCTTCGACGAGCATCTGCCGAACATCGCGCACCGGCTCGCTGACCTCGGCGCGCAGCCGGCCGGACCGCCCTACGCGCGCTACCACGAGTTCGGCCCCGAGGAGGTCGACGTGGAGATCGGCATCCCGGTTGACGCGCCGGTCGGTGCGCTGCGTGCGCTGGCCGAGGCGGAGCCCGGCGAGCTCGGCGCGGGAGAGCTACCCGGAGGGCAGGCGGCGATCGCGATTCACCGCGGCAGCTACGACGGCCTCTCGCAGACCTACGACCAGCTCCACGAGTGGATCCACGGCCAGGGCCGCGACGAGGGCGCCGCGCCGTGGGAGTCCTACGTCG
This sequence comes from Chloroflexota bacterium, assembly GCA_036743735.1. GTDB lineage: Bacteria > Chloroflexota > Limnocylindria > QHBO01 > QHBO01 > JBDTNK01. The sequence goes on along the minus strand of DAINOY010000212.1, from coordinate 1,508 downwards.
ACGATCCGTCGGAGGTGCAGGACGTCGCCGAGCTGCGTACCGAGGTGATCTGGCCGCTCCCCTGACTAGCCGTCAAGGAACGTCTGCGGATCGCTCGCCAGGAACTCCTCGAGCTCGACGCCCCCGCGCCCGACGAGCAGCGTCCGCGCGTCGTACGCCCTGGCCCAGGCGCCGCTGCTCTCCGCCTGCGAGCCGCCGCGCACCACGACCGCGGTTGGCTCGTCGCGTGAGCGGATGAGGCTGCCCGGCGCAACGACGTAGTCGACCTCGGCGTTGCCCTCGCGCCAGTACGTGAGATCGGTGGGATCGGCATGCGCCCACAGATGGGCGCCGACCGCGGTCTCGACGAGGCGCTGCCAGAAGGCGGCATCGGTCCGTGCGCGCTCGAAGCCGAGCCGCCGCGTGGCCGTGACGAGCGCCGTGTTCAGGGCGAGCAGCTTCGGGCTCGAGCCGCGCCGTCGCACCGCGGCACCGCTGTACTTGGCGAGCCCGGCGACCATGCCGGCCCCACCCAGGAGCTCGAGGTAATGGGCGAGGGTCACCGTGTTGCCGGCATCGGGCAACATCGGGAGCATGCGGTTGTAAGAGAGGACCTCGCCCGAGCGCTCGCAGGCGAGGCGGAAGAGCTGCCGCAGCAGGCCCGGCTTGTCGACGCGGTTGAGGAGCAGGATGTCGCGCGAGAGCGTGGTCTCGACGAGGGAGTCCAGGATGTAGGCCTCCCATCGCGACTGACGACCGATGAGCGGCGCGGCGCCCGGATAGCTGCCGAAGAAGAGATACCGGTCGAGGTCCCAGCCAAACGCGTCGCGCATCTCGGCGAAGCTCCAGTGCCCGACCCGGATGATCTCGAACCGGCCGGCGAGGCTGTCCGTGAGCCCCTGGCGCACCAGGAGCGGCGCCGATCCCAGGAGCATGACCCGCAGCTGGAGGTCGTTGCGCGTGTCCTCGTCCCAGAGCGCCTTCACGCTGTCGGACCAGCCGTGGACCTTCTGCACCTCGTCGAGCACCAGCAGCCCGCCGGCGCGGCCACCGTTCCGTGCCCGCTCGCGGCCGATCGCCCACTGCGTCTCGATCCACTGCGGCTGCTGGAGCGTCGGGTCGTCGGCCGAGGCGATGTGCGCCGGCACGCCGACCGAGTCGATCACCTGCCGCGCGAGCGTCGTCTTGCCGACCTGGCGCGGCCCGGCCAGCACCTGGATGAAGCGCCGCGGCTCGTGGGCGCGGGCCAGGATCTCGTCGAAGACCGGGCGTCGGAACGGCTGCTTCGGCATGTGAGCAATTTAACTCAGGACGCTGAGTAAATTCTCGCGGGGCCGTGAGTAGAGGCCGCGGGTTGAGGTGGTGCTCGCTGCGCGAACTGAATTGTGCAACACGTTTCAAGGCGCTTGCTCAGCGAACCGAATCGCGCGCGAGGCGGGCGTCCGGCGTGAAGCTGCTCGCTCAGCGAGCCGAACCTCACTGGAAGCAGCCGTCCTGCGTGAAGCGGCTCGCCCAGCGAGCCGGAGCCC
>DAINOY010000211.1:0-3842 GCA_036743735.1 Chloroflexota bacterium | reverse complement strand
AACTGGCGGCGGCGGATGGCGCCGCGCACCTCGGGGGCGAGGTCGCTCTGGCGCGTCTCCTGCTTGACCTCGTCCTTGCTCATCTTGAGCGACTTCTCGTGCCGCCGCCGCTGCCAGGCGAAGTCGACCGCGGCCAGCAGCATGAACGCCCCGCCGACGTAGAGCGCCAGGGTGAGCACGGTGCGCGCGAGCTCGATCAGCATGGCGCCCGGCGGCACGCCGGTGAGCGCGGCGAGCTGCGGGAGGCGCGGCCAGATCGCCAGGAAGGCCGCGATCGAGACGACGGCCGTCTTCGCGACGGCCTTGCCTGACTCGAAGAGGAGCTGCGGCGGTGCCAGCCGCTTCATGCCGGTGCGCGGGTTGATGCGCGACCACTGCGGCTTGATCGCGGTGGCCGTGATGCGGGGCCGGTTCTGGAGGACGCTCGCGACCACCCCCGCGGCCGCGGCGGCGAACAGGATCGGCGCGATGATCGTAAGCGTCGAGCGCATCGCCCATCCGGCGAGCGCGCCGCCCTCGCTCTTCGACGCCAGGCCGGGGTCGCCGCTCTGGCCGATGCCCTGGCGGACGACCTCGGTCAGCTGGTGCAGCATGCTGGGCGCCACGATCGCCAGCGTGGCCACGCCGACGAGGAGCACGGTCGCGGAGTTGAGATCCATCGACCGGGCCATCTGGCCCTTCTTGCGGGCCTCGTCCCGTCGTTTGGGAGTGGGCTTCTCGGTGCGGTTCTCGGACACCTAGGCTCTCACCCCCCCAGGGTGCGCACGGCCTGCGCCACCGACTGCTGCATCGCGTCGCCGAGCCGGGTGGTGAGGAACGGGAGCGAGGCGGCGATGACCGTGAAGCCGACAAGGAGCTTGGCCGGCAGGCCGACCACGAAGACGTTCATCTGCGGCACCGCGCGCGAGACGAGGCCCAGCGCAGCGTCGGTGATGAGCAGCGCGACGAGCGCGGGCGCGACGATCTCGAGGCCGATCACCCAGAGCTGGCCGAACGCGGCGGCGGCGTGGGCCGAGAGGCTCGCCGTGTCGGGAAAGGCCGTGACCGGGAGCGCCTGGTAGCTGGCCGCGAGCCCCTGGAGCATGATGTGGTCGCCGCCCGCGAGCAGGAACACCATGATCGCGAACAGCGAGTAGAACTGGCCCAGGACCGCGTTTTGGGAGTTGTTCACCGGATCGACGAGGTGCGCGAACGAGAAGCCGATCACGGTGTCGAGCAACCCGGCGCCGGCGGCGACGGCGGCCGACAGGATCGCCATCGGGAACGCGAACGCGAGGCCGACGCCGGCCTCCTTCAGGAGCAGGATCGTGTACTCGCCGGTGTTGGTCGGCACGTGCTGGCCGTGGAGCGCGACCGGCATCATCGCGAGCGCGATGGCCATGGCGATCAGGGCCCGGACCCGGATCGGGATCATGTGCGCCGAGAAGACGGGCGCGAGCACGAAGAGGCCGCCGAGCCGGGCGAGGACGAGCGTGAAGCCGAGCAGCTGCCCGGAGACGAACGCCGGCAGGTCGACGGTCACGGGCCGACCATGGACGGGATCGACACGTAGAGGTTGTGGACGTAGACCAGCATCTGGTCGAGCATCCACGGCCCCGCGATCGCCATCACGGCCCCCGTCGCCAGGATCTTGGGGATGAACGTGAGCGTCGGCTCCTGGATCGAGGTGACCGCCTGGAGCACGGACACGACGAGGCCGACGGCGAGGCCCGTGAGCAGGAACGGCATCGACACCTCGAGGGTGATCGTAAGGGCCTGCATCGCAAGGCTGGTGACGGTGTCGGCGTTCATCGTCAGGTGTGGAAGGACTGGACGAGGCTCTGGACCACGAGGTGCCAGCCGTCCACGAGCACGAAGAGCATGATCTTGAACGGCAGCGAGATCAGGACCGGCGGCAGCATCATCATGCCCATCGACATGAGGGTCGACGAGACGACCATGTCGATGATCAGGAACGGCAGGTAGATCAGAAAGCCGATCTGGAACGCCGTCTTCAGCTCCGAGATCATGAAGGAGGGGATGAGGACGTACGTCGGGATGTCGGCCCGTGTCTTGGGGCGCGGGAGGTCGGCCATCGAGACGAAGAGCGCGAGGTCGGAGTCGCGTGTCTGCTTGAACATGAACGTCCGCAGCGGCTCCTGGCCGCGGTCGATCGCGGACTGGAGCCCGATCTCGTGGTGCGTGTAGGGCTGCACGGCGACCGAGTTCACCTGCTTCAGCGTCGGCGCCATCACGAAGAGCGAGAGGAAGATCGACATGCCGACGAGCACCTGCGTGGGCGGCGTGGTCGGCGTGCCGAGCGCGCTTCGCACGAAGCCGAGCACGATCAGGATGCGCGTGAACCCGGTCAGCATGAGGAGCGCGCCGGGGAGCACGGCGAGCAGCGTCAGGAGCAGGAAGATCTGGACGGGGCCCGAGATCGCCTTTCCGCCGCCGACGAGGTTGATCGTCGTCGAGTGGTCGGCGAGGAGGGGAAGCACGCTCACCGGGCGGTTCTCCGCCGGAGGGCCTCGATCACTCCCGCCGGCGCCGTCTGCGGCCCCGGGGTCTGAGGGAGCTGGGCGGCCGCGGCGAGCTGGATGTCCATCGCCCGCGCCTCCTCGGCGGAGTACACCCGGATCGGCGTCACCGACTGCTCGGTGGCCCCGATCAGGATCAGCTCGTCACCGGAGCGGACGAGATGCAGCGCCCGGTTGGGTGCGAGCGTGGTCGTCGCCACCACCGCGATCCGCTCGTCGCTCTGGGACGCGCGCGACTTGGCGGTGGACTTGAGCAGCCAGTAGAGCCCGTAGACGACGGCGAGGACGATCGCCAGGCCGACGATCGTGCGGGCGACGGTGCCCGACGTCGACGACACGCCGGTGGCGCCGCTTGCGCCTCCGGAGGAGTGGGTGACGCCGGACGGAAGCGGCGTCGTGTCCTTCTGGAAGGCGGGCGCGTGCTTCGACGAAGCAGCCCATGCAGGCGCCGCCTGCAGAAGGAGCAGGATCGTGACCGCAGCGACGGCCGTCCGCGTGAGACCCGCGCGGAGAGCGTGACGTTGGGGGGAACGCACGGCGCACCCGTAATCGACACCGCCCCCCGCCGCTTGAGGGCTTCGTGCGCGTGTCCGGTGGCGCTCGATCGCCCGGCGGAATTACCACAAATCGAGGAGGCAGCACCGCGTCCTGCTGCCGATACGTCCTTTGTTCGAAAAGTGTTTGCACATCTTTCGAATGGTATGACCCCAGCTCGAAAGCTCCCTCGTCGTCGTCGTCCATGTATTGCGGAGGTTGAATCCGTGGAAACCGCCACCTCGGCCCAGCGCCCCACTGCGTCGACCGCAGAGGCGCTCTGGCGCGCCTGGATCCAGAACGGTGACGTCGCGGCCCGCGACCGCCTCGTGCTGTCGTATGCCCCGATGGTCAAGTACCTCGCCTGCCGCAAGGTGCGCGAGCTTCCCGCCCACTGCGAGCTCGACGACCTCGTGTCGTGCGGCCTGCTCGCGCTGATCGCCGCGGTCGACCGGTTCGACCCGGCCAAGGGCGCCACGTTCGAGCAGTACGCCTGGACGCGCGTGTCCGGCGCCATCATGGACGAGCTGCGGCGCCAGGACTGGGCGCCCCGCTCGCTGCGCCGCAGCGGCCGCGCCATCGAGCGCGCCCGCGACGAGTGGCAGGCCCGCACGGGCCGGCTGCCCTCCGACGGTGAGCTCGCCTGCGAGCTCGAGATCGGCGTCGGCGACCTGCGCGGCCAGCTCGAGGGCCTCGCGCGGGCCGAAGTGGTTGAGCTCGATCTGGTGATAGTTGGGCTGCGCGGCATCGACCTCGACCTGAAACATCGGCTCGCCGCTGGTCTTGTGC
>DAINOY010000210.1:0-3843 GCA_036743735.1 Chloroflexota bacterium | reverse complement strand
CCGTCCGTGGCCGGGCCGCCGCGTCCCGTCCTCATCTACGGCGCCGGTGAGCCGGGTGCCTTGCTGGTGCGCGAGATGCGGCGCAACCGCGCCCTTCGCCTTGAGCCGGTCGCGTTCCTGGACGACGACCCGGGGAAGCGTGGCCAGCAGATCTACGGCGTCGGGGTCGTGGGCGGCGCCGAGGACCTGCCGCGGGTCGTGGCCGAGCGCGAGGTGAGCGAGGTGATCGTCGCCATGCCGCGTATCGGCGGCGATCGGCTGCGGCAGATCGTGGCGCTGTGCGACGCGGCGGAGGTATCCGTGCGCACGCTGCCCGCCGTCAACGAGCTGCTCGACGACACCGTGTCGATCAACCGCGTCCGCCCGGTGCGCGTCGAGGACCTCCTGCGCCGCGAGCCGATCCAGATCCCCGTCGAGCCCATGCGTGCCCTGGTCGCGGGTCGGACGGTGCTCGTCACGGGCGCCGGCGGGTCGATCGGCTCGGAGCTGTGCCGCCAGGTCGCGGCATTGGGCGTCGGTCGCCTGGTGCTCTTCGAGCGGGCTGAGACGCCGCTCTTCTACGTCGACGAAGAGCTGCGGCGCCACTTCGACGGGCTGGACCTGGCCGCGGTCATCGGCGACGTCACCGACGAGGCAGCCGTGGAGCGCGTCTTCGCCCGCGAGCGGCCGGCGGTCGTCTTCCACGCCGCGGCCCAGAAGCACGTGCCGCTGTCCGAGGCGAACGTGGCGGCGGCGACCTGGACGAACGTGCGCGGCACGCGGCTCGTGGCGGAGGCCGCGGCGCGGCACGGCGTCGAGGCGTTCATCTTCATCAGCACCGACAAGGCGGTGGATCCGTCATCGGTCATGGGCGCGACGAAGCGAGTGGGGGAGGAGCTGGTGCGGGAGATCGGCGCATCGGCCCGGGCGGACGCGCGATTCGTGATCGTGCGCTTCGGCAACGTGATGGGCTCGCAGGGATCGGTGCTCGAGCTGTTCCGGCAGCAGATCGCGGACGGCGGCCCGGTCACGGTGACGCACCCCGACATGACCCGCTACTTCATGACGATCCCCGAGGCGGTGCGGCTGATCCTGCATGCCGGCGCGGTGGGCCAGACCGGCAACGTCCACGTGCTGAACATGGGCCAGCCGATCCGCATCACCGACCTGGCGCGCGACCTCATCCGGCTCTCGTCGCCGGCCGGCGCGAAAGACATCCAGATCGCGTTCACCGGGCTGCGGCCCGGCGAAAAGCTCGAGGAGACGCTCTTCGGCGTCGACGAGGAGGCCGTCGAGACCGACTCGCCGTTCCTGCTCATCGCGCGGAACGGAGAGGGCAGCAGTTCGGAGAGTGCGACGGCGCGGGCCCTGCGGCTGGAGAAGCGCGCGGCTGTTGGAGACGACGCCGGCGTCAGGGCGTGTCTGACCGAGACCACCCAGCTCCGTCAGGCAATCTGAGTGGCGCCTCTGCTCGCGCGCGTCGGGCTCCAGATCTGGATCTTCGGCTTCATCGTCTTCTTCGGCGCGGAGGTCGTGCACCTCGACCCGACGCTGCGAGTCGTCGCGCAGTTGCTCTACGGGGTGCCACTGGTGGCGTGGGCGCTGTGGCGCGTGCGGCGGCGGCCGGATGTGGTCGACCTGAGCGTGATTGCGGCGCTGGTGCTCTACGTCGTCGTGTCGCTTGCCAGCCGAGACCGCACCGGCAGTCTCGCGACGCTGGCCCTGGTGGCGACGTACGCGCTGCTCTTCTGGCTGATGCGGTGGCTACGTGCACAGCCCGATCTCCACGCGACCGTCGTGACCGCGGTCGCGACGTCCCTCGCCTTCAGCCTGGCGTTGAACGGATTTCTGCTGGTTCGCGAGAAGGTCGAGTTCTTCGCAGCCACGGGCCAGCTGCCTGCGCTCGAGGGGGTCGAAGTCTTCCCGTGGGAGACAGTCAATGCCCTGCCCGAGCTCGTGCTGCTGGCACTGGCGTTCATTGCCTGGATGCAGCCGGGCGTGGTTCGCGCAGCGCTACTGACCGTCGTGGGCGTTGCCTCGCTGGTGGTCCTGCCGTTCAGTGCCGGTCGCGCGGGATATCTTGGGCTGGCGGTCGCTTTGGTGGCATTCGTGGCGCTCGATGGCCGAACCCACGAGCGGCTGCGCGCCCTCCAGCCGCGCACGCGCACGTTGCTCGCGGTCGGTGCGGTGGCGGTCGTCGTGGTCGGCGTGGTCGTCGCCGCGCGTCCCTTCATCAACGGCCTCGCGACCAGCGGGCGGCTGGACCTGTACGGCGCGTCGGTCGCGATGTTCGCGGATCGGCCGCTGCTCGGGAATGGCCCGAGCACCTACTCGTGGGCACGCCTGATCGCCAGCGATGAGCCGGCGCGCCTCCTTGCCGTGCGGCTGACCCATGACGTCCCGCTCCAGACGCTCGTGGACGGTGGCGTGGCGCTGGCGGCGGGGATGCTGGCGATCGTGGTCGCCTGGGCCAGGTCGGCGGTGCGCATCGGGCTTCCATTCGCGCGCCGCGCGTCCGTCGCGGCGCTGATCGGCTTCGGCGCCGCGGTCACGCTCGACGACTTCAGCTTCCTGCCGGCCGTGAGCGTCATGGTCATCTCCCTCGCAGCGTGGACGCTGCCCGAAGGGCCGGCGGTGCAGGGTCGCAATCGCCTGCCATGGCTGCCAATCGCGGTTGGGACACTCGCGTTGGTCATCGGTCTTCCATTCGTCATCAAAACCGATGTCGCACGCCTCGCGGCCGCAGACGGTCGCGCTGCGGCAGTCGACGGCGACTGGCCGCGCGCCGTGGTCTCGTTCACGACTGCGACGGAGCAGCACGCCGAGAATGGCGGCTACTGGCTGGGGCTTGGCCAGGCACGCGCGTATCTCGGGGACGTCGAGGGCGCGCGCGGGGCGTACGCGAGGGCGCGTGACGCGAGCCCGGGTGACCCGCGCGCCTACGCCGCCCTGGGTCTGCTGTCGCCCAACGACGCGGAGCGCCTCGAGCTGTTTCAGCGCGCCGCGGACCTGACAATCGGCGACCCACTGTACGGATATGAGCTCGGCGTCGTGCTGGCGGTGCACGACCATGCACAGGAGGCGGCTGACGCATGGGGCAAGGTCGTCACGCTTCAGCCGGAGCTGTTCGGCATCCTGCCCTACGACGTGGCGGGTATCGATCGTGGAGCCGTGGCGGCCGCAGCCGCCGAGCACACTCAGACTGCCGAGCGAGCGGACCCGAACGCCGGGCCGGAGGTCCGATGGGACGTGGCGCTCGCACAGGACGGACTCGACAGCACCGCTGACCTGGCCTGGCGTGCCGTCGACGCCGCCCGGCACGGGGATCTGGATACCGCCCGGTCCCTGGCGGCGCAGGCGCTCGATTCGCATCCCCAGGCGACCCGGAGCTACCAGGCCATCGCGGCGGTGGCTGCCTTTGCCTGCGATACCGCGGGGGCGGACGAGGCGCTGCGCAAGGAGCAGGCGACTCGCCACGCCTACAGCGAGGCTCCGGAACCAGTGGCCGTGCGCCGTGAATTCGTCTACCGCGAGGCGAGTCTGGGCCGAACGCTGCCACCGGGGGCGGATGTGCTGCCGTGGCCAGAACGGTGGCCGTGGTCGCTGATCGCCGAGCGGCCGGAGTGCGCGTCTTGAACGCCGGTTCCGTGAGCAGGACGCCGATCGCTTCCATCACCAAGCTGATGACCGCGATGGTGATCATCGATCGCGGCCTCGCCCTCGACGCGCGCATCGTCGTCTCGCGCGAGGACGTGGACTGGAAGAAAGGCACAACGTGGACAAGGGAGACTTCCTGGCGTTTGTGCATGATCTGCCCCTGCAAAACTATATCTCCCCGAACCCAGTCATGCGTGAGGTGATCCG
>DAINOY010000209.1:0-3844 GCA_036743735.1 Chloroflexota bacterium | reverse complement strand
CCCCGATCAGCTTGAACTGTTCGAGGCCGTCGCCGACGGGCTCGCGGCGAGCCGCCCGGCCACCCAGCCCGACGCGTCGCGCCCGTGACGCGCAAGGCGGAGACGCCGGACGAGCTCCTGGGCCGGATCATCCTGCGCGACGAGGTGGTCGCCGGCCGGGTGCGACTGCACGACGGGCTCATCAGCGAGCTGGTCCCCGACCCGGATGGCGCGCGCGGCCCGTACCTCGCACCGGGCTTCGTGGACCTGCACGTGCACGGCTGGGGCGGCCACGACGCGATGGCCGGCGCCGATGCGCTGACCGGGATGTCGCGCGCGCTGCTGAGGCGCGGTGTGACGAGCTTCCTGCCCACGGCTGTGACGGCGCCGCTCGACGAGCTGCGGCGGTTCGCCGCCGACGTCCGCGCCTGGCGTCCCCGAGCCCCGGGCGACGGCGCCGAGCCGCTCGGCTTCAACCTGGAGGGCCCGTTCCTGGCGCCGGGCCGCCGCGGGGCGCATGCCGCCGAGCACCTGCGCGCGCCGTCCGACGTGCCGCGGGCCGTGATCGAAGAGCTGACGCACGGGCTGCGCGTCACGACGGTCGCCCCGGAGCTGGATGGGGCGCCGGACCTCATTCGCACGATGGCCGCGAGCGGGGTCGTCGTCTCGCTGGGCCACTCCGACGCAACGGCCGCTCAGGCCCGGGAAGGCTACGTGGCGGGGGCTCGGTCCACGACCCACCTCTTCAACGCGATGAGCGGCCTCGCGCATCGCGACCCCGGCCTCGCTGCGGTTGCCCTGGCCGATGACGACGTCGCGGTCGAGCTGATCGCCGATGGCCATCATGTCGACCCGCTGCTGTGGCCGATCGTCGTTCGCACGAAGCCGCCGGGCGGCCTGCTGCTCGTCAGCGACGCGGTCCCGCCGGCGGGGACCGGCGACGGTCGCGCGCTGCTGGGCGCGCTGCAGATCGAGGTGCGCGGCGATCGCGCCACGCTCCTGGGTTCGGACACGCTCGCCGGATCGGTGATCGCCCTGGACAGCGCCGTGCGAAACCTCGTCCGGCACGGCATTGGCCTGGTGGCTGCGGTCCGTGCGGCGAGCACGAATCCGGCGGAGTTGCTTGGACTGCGGGATCGCGGCGCCATCGAGCCGGGGCGGCGTGCCGACGTCGTCGAGCTCGACGACGATCTGAACCTGGTCGGCGTCCTGCGCGGAGGGATCCGGCTCGTCTGAGGCTCCGCCCTATGGACCGCCGTCCAGCGACAGGCTCGCGGCCCATGCGGCCGCCGGCGGACGCTCGAAGCGGCTCGTGACGTCGAGCGGCGTACCGGCCTCGGCGGCCCGCAGAACGGTCTCCATGACGTCCACGACGTGCGCGGCATGCTCCCCGGAGACGACCGGCTGACGCTCCTCCAGGATCGAGGCGGCAAGCTCCTCGAGCCCCGCGGCCCACGGCATCTCGATCTCGGGCTGGCGCAGGAGCGGGACGGCCCGGTACGCCTCGCCCTGCGGCGCGTGCTCCAGCGAACCCTTGAACTGGAACCAGTTCGACAGCCAGAGGGAGCCCGCATCGCCGTGCAGCTCGACGCCCCGCTGCCGCGCCGGATCGGCGACATAGAAGTCGACCGTGAGGCGAGCCACCGGGCCTGCCTGGAAGTCGAGCGACGCGAGGACGTAGTCGGGCGCGACGACGTCGAATCGGTCGCCCGACGTGGTGAAGCGATCGGAGAGGAGGCGGCGGGCATCGGCCCGAACGCGGACCACGGGACCAAAGAGACCGGTGAGCAGCGTCAGCGGATAGACGCCGACGTCGAACAGCGGCCCCACGTCGTAGAAGCTCTGTGGCGCGGGGTGCCAGCGCTCGATCCTGCCCCAGTTCACATCGGCCCACACCAGGCGGACCGTTCCGAGGCGGCCGTCGTCGACCCATCGTCGGGCGGTCTGCGCCATCTCGCCCAGGTTCACGATCGGGGCGCTCGCCATGCGGACGCTGTGTGCCTGCGCCATGCGCAGAAGCTCGACCGCGTCGACTGCGGTCAGCGCCATCGGCTTCTCGCTGAAGACGTGGCGCCCGGCGCGGATCGCGGCCGCGCTGACCGTCACGTGCGCGCGATGCGAGGTGAGGTTCGCGACCAGCTCCACGTCGGGGTCCGCCAGGGCCTCATCCATGGACCGATACGCCCGCGCGGCGTGCCGCTCGGCGAAGGCAGCGGCGCGTTCCACGTCCAGGTCGCTGACACCGACGAGCCGCAGGTGCGGCTGGCGCGGGATGTCTTCGGCGTAGCGGCCGGCGATGTCCCCACAGCCGATGATCGCGACGCCGAGACGGCGCGGCGCCACCCGCCCGACGGTCACGCGGTCGCCGGCCAGAGCTCGGCGATCCACGCCTCGAGCTGCTCTCGCGCCGCGGCGATCTCGGGTCGCGGGTCGTGGTCATCGGGCTCGTGCTCGACGCTGATCGCGCCCTCGTACCCGAGCGCGGCCAGCGACTCGACGCACGCGCGCAGCGGGACGATACCGTCCCCGTAGGCGGTGGTCACGTGCGGCGCGACCGGCTGCGCGACGTCCTTGAGGTGGACGTGGACGACGCGATCGCCGAGCTCGCGGATCGCGCGAGCGGCGTCGTAGCCCTGGGTGCCGAACCAGCCGGTGTCGACGGTCGCGCCGATACGACCGCCGTCCATCGGTCCAATGCGCTCCCGGACCTCGTCGGGCGTGCGTTCGGGGTGGTTCTCGAGGCCGAGACGCAGGTCGTGGCGCTCCATCAGCTCCACGACCGTTGCCCGGTCCGTCTCGAGCAGCTTCGTCCGTCCGCCCAGGAGCCCGGTGCCAACGGCGTTGGCCAGGCGGCAGCATGCCTCGAGCTCCTCGCGTGTCGAACCGAACCAGCCGGCCAGGCTCGCCACGCTCATGCCGCGCCGCGAGAGCTCATCGTTCGCGATCGTGACGTGCTCGTCGGTCGCCCAGTGTGGGGAGAGGTGTCCCTCCCACAGGTCGATCCGGCCAAAGCCCAGCGCGACCGCCTCGTCGAGCAGCTCGCCGAAGCGCTGGCGGTACCTCTCGATCGGCCGGAACGCGTCGTTCACTGCACGGTCGCCGGCGGCCCAATCGGGCATCTGCCAGCCGAGCTCGCGCGCCACGAAATTGGCGGTCATGAAGGAGGTGGACGGCATGGACCGATGATAGGGCCGATGCCTCCGCCCGGCGGCGGAAGTGGTCGGGGCGAGAGGATTTGAACCTCCGACTTCATCGTCCCGAACGATGCGCGCTACCTGGCTGCGCCACGCCCCGACCGAACCCGGGCATGGTATCAGCGAGGCCCTGCTCAGTCCAACGCTGCAACCTATGCCGCCGCGATCGGCTGTGCCACCCTAGACCGATGCGACTGGCGCTCGCCATGAGGCTCGTCCCGCTCGTGATGTTGGCACTGGCGGCCTGCACGACCGCACGCATGCCGGCGATCTCGGCCCAGCCTTCAGCGGTCGACCTCGGCGCAGGGCTGACGGGCCAGCGCTGGGGCGAGGGCGACTACGGCGTCGTGCTCCTGGGCGGGCTCGGGGCCCTCGGTGATCCGATCGGCGCGGATCGCATGACCGTGGTGGCACCTGCGGAGGACACCGACGAGGCGCTGCGCCGGGCCATCACCTGGCTGCGCGACACGGCGGGAGTCGATCGGGCGGCCGTCGTGACCGGGTCCCCCGGCGCCGAGGCGGCGCTGGCGATCGGCAGCCAGTCCCCGGAGCTGGTCGATCAGCTGATCGCGGTCGACCTGGCGGGCGATCGTGTCGGCGCGGCGGCATCGCTCGGCCCATTCCCCAAGCTGTTCCTCGCTGTCGAGACCGACATCGCCGCCGCGCAGGGG
>DAINOY010000208.1:0-3849 GCA_036743735.1 Chloroflexota bacterium | reverse complement strand
GCGGGGACGATGCGGGCAGCGGGGACGATGCGGCCACCGGGGACGTCGTGGGCACCGGGGACGTCGTGGGCACCGGGGACGTCGTGGGCACATTGCGGGCGGCATTCCTTCCTGCTGTTTACCAGTGGGGCTGGTACTAAGCAGAAGACAGCAGCGCGAAACGGCGACTCCGGCGTCGCGAGGACCGCCCCTGAGCGCGGAATGACGCCAGACCCGGCTCCGTTCGAGCCGACGACCGGTCTGGTTTCCACGTATCACCAGCCGTGCTGGTAAACGCAAGGAACCCGTCGCCGCGAACCCGCCGCCGCGAGCCCGCCGCCGCGAGCCCACTGCTGCTCGGAAGAGCGAATGGCAGGGCCGCGGGACCTCGTCAGCGCCGCTCTCCCACCTGCCATCTGCGGCTAGGGCCGCGGGACCTCGTCAGCGCCGCTCTCCCAACTGCCAGCGCGGCAAGGCCGCCGGACCCGGTCAGCGCCGCGCAGCCGTGACAGCGCATCTGACAGGCGTTGACAGCAGGCACATCGGACCCCTCCTGTGCAGCGGGTCCCGACCGCACAGGAGTACCCTGTTCCTCCTTCGGCGCCGTCGGGCGCCTGCCGGATCGCACGGGCCCGCCCACCCCGGTCGCGACCGCCCAAACACCCCGATGAGAGGAGACCCTCCACCATGGTGTTCACCGATTCCCGATCCCGAGGACGCATTGGCGCTGTCCTCGCCGCGTTGATGCTCCTCGCGGCGATGATCGCGATCTCCGCGCGCCCGGTCACCGCCGGCGGCCGCGGCCCGGGGAGTGACCGCGGGCTCGCCGCGCGGACGGTCGACGCCCAGCTCCTGGCGATCAATGACTTCCACGGCAATATCGAGCCGCCGAGCGGCTCGTCGGCGCGCGTGCTGACCGAGGCCGGTCCCGTCGAGAACAACGGCGGCGTCGAGTACCTGGCCACGCACATCCGCCAGCTCGAGGCGACGAATCCGAACACGTTGACCGTTGCGGCCGGCGACCTCATCGGGGCCTCGCCGCTCATCAGCGGCTACTTCCATGACGAGCCGACCATCGAGGCCATGAACGCGCTCGGCCTCGACATCAGCAGCGTCGGCAACCACGAGTTCGACGAGGGTTACCAGGAGCTGCTGCGGATGCAGAACGGCGGCTGCCATCCGACCGACGGCTGCCAGGACGGCGACGGCTTCGGTGGCGCCGACTTCCAGTACCTCTCCGCCAATGTCTTCTACGCCGGCACCAACGAGACGGTCTTCCCGGCCTACGAGGTCCGCAAGTTCGGCGGCGTCAAGATCGCCTTCGTGGGCCTGACCCTGGAGGGCACGCCCTCGATCGTCACGCCGGCCGGCGTCGCCGGGCTCGAGTTTCGCGACGAGGCCGAGACGATCAACGCGCTCGTTCCCAGGCTCCAGAAGCAGAACATCCAGTCCATCGTCGTCCTGCTGCACGAGGGGCTCGCCCAGACGCCATCGAGCGCCGCCTTCGTGAACACCTGTAACGGGGCGAGTGGCGCGCTGGTCGACATCGTCGCGCATCTCGATCCGGCGGTCGACATGGTGATCAGCGGCCACACCCACCAGCAGTACAACTGCTCGCTGCCGAACTCGGTTGGCGAGAACATCGCGGTCTCGAGCGCCAGCTCGTTCGGCCGGGTGCTGACCGATGTCGACCTGAAGATCGACCGCGCCACGCGTGACATCTACGAGGTCGCGGTGAACAACGTCATCGTCACGCGCAACGTGGCGAAGGATCCGGCCGAGACGGCGATCATCGCGAAGTACGCGGCGATCGTGGACGTGGTGCGCAACGCGATCATCGGCAGCATCGCCGGTGACCTCGTGCGGGCCCAGGTCGTCGACGAGTCGACCCTCGGCAACGCGATCGCCGATGCGCAGCTCGAGGCCATGACATCCCTCGGTGCGCAGTTCGCGGTGATGAACCCCGGGGGCATTCGGGCCGACCTGCTGTGCGGGGTCGGTGAGACCGCCCCCTGCGACGTGACCTTCGGCGAGGTCTTCGCGGTCCAGCCGTTCCAGAACGACCTGGTGGCGCTGAACCTGACAGGAGCCCAGATCGACGCTCTGCTCGAGCAGCAGTTCAACAATCCGGGTCCCGGTGAGAACCGCTTCCTGTCGGTCTCCTCGAACTTCACGTACCAGTACAACCCCGCCGGAGCCCAGGGCGACAAGGTGATCGACAGCTCGATCATGCTGAACGGCACCGTGCTCGACCCGGCCACGGTCTACCGCCTGACCGGAAACTCGTTCCTGACCTCGGGAACCGGTGACAACTTCACGGTCTTCGCGCAGGCCACCGATCGGACGATCGGGCCGGTCGACTCCCAGGCGTTCGTGGACTACATCGGCGCGCACTCGCCGGTGGCGATCCCGGCGCTGGATCGGGTGAACGTGGCCCCGTAGCCCGTCCGCCACGAGGACAGACCGATGCGAGAGCCGGCCTCCGGGCCGGCTCTCGTGCAACCTCCGGGTTCCATAGCGCCCATCCCGCTCAGCGTGACCGCCCGCGCGAGTCGGCTACGGCCGCCGCTCGACGATCGCGGCGATCTCGCGGTCGGAGACACCGAAGCGCCGCAGTGCGTGGCGCACGATCTCGTTGCCCATCTGGCGCTCGGCGACGATCACGCGCTCGACACCCATCAGGCGCAGCTCCTCGCCGTCGCGGTCGGACTGGGCCCGAGCCACGACACCGATACGTGGGTTCCGCCGCCGTGCGTACGCCACCGCTTGCCGCGTGGCCAGCGCGTCCGGCACGCACACGACGAGCGTGTGCGCCTCGCCGATGTTGACCTCGTCGAGCATCGAGGGCGCCCCGATCGCTCCGTAGACCACGGGACGTCCGGCCTCACGCGCGTCGCGCGCCAGGGTGTAGTCGCCGTCGATCGCGATCCATGCGAAGCCGCGCGCTTCGAGGACGCGTGCCACGGTATTGCCGACACGGCCGTAGCCCAGGATCACCGCGTGGCGCCGGAGCGGCGCGGCGGGCTTCGGCAGCGGCGGCATCGGGCGGCGGTCAGGGAGACGCCGGTCCAGGCCATCGGCCAGGCGCCCTGCGACAGCGAGGACCGGACCGGCCAGGAGCATGCTGAGGATGACCGCGCCCATCGTCTCGCTGAAGGCGTCGGCGCCGACGGCGCCGACCCCGAGCCCCGCGGTGGCGAGGACGAAGCTGAACTCACCGGCCTGCGCGACCATGCCGCCGGCGCGCAGCGCAACCGCGGGCCGATAGCCCCCGACCCAGGCCATCCCGGCCACGAGCACACCCTTCACGACGATGATGAGGAGCAGGAGCAGGAGCACGACCACCCAGCCGTTGAGCACCTCCCCGGGCTGGACCAGGATCCCCGCCGAGACGAAGAAGATTGTGCTGAACAGCTCTCGCAGCGGAACGATCTCGCCGAGCACGCTTGCCGCCAGGTCCGATTCCGAGAGGGCCAGGCCGGCGACGAACGCGCCGAGGGCGATCGAGACGCCGAGGTAGCTCGCACCGAACGCCGTCCCGATGGCGATGCAGCTGATCGCCACCACGAACAGCTCGCGCGAGCCGAGACGCGCGATGCGGCTCAGCAGCGACGGCAGGATGCGCGACCCGACGGTCACGACCGCCACGACGAAGAGGAGTGCCACGGCGGTCGGCAGGACGACACCGCGCAGGACGTCGGTCGTCTCGGCGGCGATCTCGGTCAGGACCACGACGAGGACCACGGTCAGCAGGTCCTGCATGATCGACCAGCCGACCGCGATCTGGCCCTCGGTCGTGTTGCGCAGCGTCGCCTCGCCCACGACCTTGGCGAGGACCACCGTCGAACAGATCGCGACCGCGGCGCCGAC
>DAINOY010000207.1:0-3851 GCA_036743735.1 Chloroflexota bacterium | reverse complement strand
CTCGAGGTGCCGGCGGTCGTCGACCGCATGGAGTGGATCGACCTCAACCTCGCCACCTTCGAGCACCTCTTCGGGCGGGTGGAGTCGATCCTCGAGGCGGCGCAGCGCGGCGGTGACACCCCCGGGCGCGCGCTGACCCGGATCGTGAACCGCAAGATCGGCAACCAGCAGCTCGGCTTCCTGCTCTCGTTCCTCGCGCGCAAGGTGCTCGGCCAGTACGACATCAGCCTGCTCGCCGCGAACCCCGATCCCCGCGGGCGGCTCGCGTTCGTGGATGGCAACATCGTCGCCACGGCTCGCGCGCTGCGCGTCCCGCTCGAGGAGTTCCGCACCTTCATCGCGCTCCACGAGGCGACGCACGCGTTCGAGTTCGAGGCCTATCCGTGGCTCCGCGCGCATTTCGCGTCGAGCGTCGCGGAGGCGATCGAGACCTTCGCCACCGATTCGGGCAGCCTGCCGGAGCGGCTGCGCCAGGCGCTGGGCGGCGGCGAGGGCCACTGGCTCGAGCGGATGATGAGCCCGACGCAGCTCGAGGGCTTCCGGCGCACCCAGGCGCTGATGTCGCTCCTCGAGGGCTACTCCAACCATGTCATGAACGCGGCGGGGGAGCGGATCCTGCCCGGCTTCGGCCGGATCCACGACCAGTTCGAGCGTCGCGGGGAGCGGCGCGGGGCGATCGAGCGGGCGATCATGCGCCTCACCGGGCTCGACCTGAAGATGGAGCAGTACGCCGCCGGGGAGCGATTCGTCGACGCGGTCATCGACCAGCGCGGCCGCGCCTTCATGAACCGTGTCTGGGAAGGGCCGGATCGGCTACCGACCCTCGATGAGATCCGTGCCCCGCAGCGCTGGATCAGCCGCATCGAGACTGCCGAGGCGATCGCCTGAGGTGGCCGAGGAGCTGATCGTCCTCGGCACCCCGATCTTCGGCGCGCCGCTTCCCGCCGAGGCGGTGGCGCGGGTCGAGTCGGTGCCCGGGGTCCGATTCGTCCAGATGGCGCGCGATGGCAAGGTCCACGCGGACGCCAGCGGAGCGGAGGCCGATCTCGCGGCCGCTCGCGTCTTCTTCCGCGGCGGCACGCCCACATCGGTCCTCGAGCACGTCCTCAGTCACGCGCCGCGGGTCGAGTGGATCCACTCGTTCTCGGCCGGGGTCGAGCGGGTCGCGACGCCCTTGGTGCGCGAGCGCGAGCTGCTCGTCACGAACGCCCGCGGCGTCTTCAGCCGGCCCATCGCCGAGTACCTGATGATGATGCTGCTGGCGGTCGCTCGCCGTCTGCCACAGTTGCTCGAGCTGCAACGCGAACGGACCTGGCAGCCGCTGCGAACGCGCGAGCTGTCGGGGATGACCGTGGGAATCGTCGGGTTCGGCAGCATCGGGCTGGAGCTCGCGCAGCTGCTGGCGCCGTTCGGGACGCGCGTCCTCGCCGTGCGGCGTCATGCCGACCGGGGAGCCGAGGGCACGTCGGCCGAGATCCGTGGGCCGGAGGGCCTCGACGACCTGCTGCGCAGCGCGGATGCGGTGGTGCTGACCGCGCCGCTGACCGGCGAGACGGAGAACCTCATCGGCCCGCGGGAGCTCGGGATCATGCGGCCCACCGCCTGGCTGTACAACATCGCGCGCGGGCGGCTCATCGACGAGCACGCGCTGCGCGCGGCGCTGCGCAACGGGGCGATCGGCGGGGCTGTCCTCGATGTCTTCCGCGACGAGCCGCTGCCGGTCGACTCGCCGCTCTACGACACGCCGAATCTCATCATCACGCCGCACACCAGCTGGGCCACCGACCAGGTGATGCGGCGCAGCCTGGATCTGTTCGTCGACAACCTGGATCGGTTCGCGTCGGGGCGCCCGCTGCGCAACACCGTCGACCTCGAAGCGGGCTACTGACCGATGCAGGTGACGATTGTCGGGCTGCCAGGCGCCGGCAAGACGACGGTTTTCAACGCCCTGACCGGCGGCCACGCCGAGACGGGCTCCTTCTCCGGTGGTCGGGCGGCGCCGAACCTCGGCGTGGTGAAGGTCCCCGACGAGCGGGTCGACCGCCTCGCCGAGCTGTTCCACCCGAAGAAGACGGTCCACGCCGACGTCACGTACGTGGACGTCGCCATTCCGGCGGGCGCCGCGCGCGAGGGGACCGTCAACCCCGACGTGCTGGCCCAGATCCGAAACGCCGATGCGCTCCTGCATGTCGCCCGCGCATTCGAGGATCCAGCGGCCGGCGGCGCCGCGGACCCGTGGCGTGACGTCGACGATCTGGACCTCGAGTTCACCGTCGCCGATCTCACCGTCATCGAGAAGCGCCTCGAGAAGCTCGCCACGCAGGGCCGGCACGGCTCGCAGGCCGAACGCGAGCAGGCGCAGCGCGAGCAGGTCGTGCTCGAGCGGATCGTGCCGCACCTGTCCGAGGGTCATCCGATTCGCGCGCTCGAGCTCAGCGACGACGAGGAGCTGCTCCTCCGCGGCTACCGCTTCCTGACCCAGAAGCCGGTGCTCGTGATCCTGAACATCGACGAGGGCAGGATCGGCGAGGCCGCCGAGCTCGAGGAGGCCGGCCGGCAGCGCTCCCATGTCCCGCACACCGATGTCGCGGCGCTCGCCGGCAAGATCGAGGCGGAGATCGGCGAGCTGAGCGGCGAGGATGCGCGCCTCTTCATGGACGACCTCGGGATCGCGGAGCCGTCGCGGGGGCGGGTCATCCGGCTTACCTATGCCCTGCTCGGCCTCTTCAGCTTCTTCACCGCCGGCGAGGACGAGTGCCGCGCCTGGACGTTGCGCTCAGGGTCAACGGCGGTCGATGCCGCCGGCGCGATCCACTCGGACCTGGCGCGCGGCTTCATCCGGGCGCAGGTCGTGAGCTACGAGGACCTGATGGATGCCGGCTCGATGGCCGAGGCACGCAAGCGTGGCACGCTGCGCCAGGAGGGAAAGGCGTACCAGGTCCAGGACGGCGACGTCATCGAGGTGCTCTTCAACGTCGGCCGTTGAGGTCAGGAGCGCTCGAGCTCGACGACGATCGAGCGGTAGTCGCCGCTCTGCTCCACGAGGTAGGTGTCCTCGTCCTCCGCACCGACGCTCATCGAGGCGCGCAGCTTCTCGTCGCTGATGTAGGTGAAGCCGTGCGTGCGCTCCAGCTCGCGGGCAATTGCCTCGACCAGGCTGTCCTCTTCGTACGAGTCGAGCACCGCGGTCCGCGCCGCCTGGACCATCGCCTCGAACTGGGCTGGGGTATGGTCCCGCTCGGACACGAGGAGCGCGTCGGTCATGAGGTCCGTGGCGCCCTCGTGGAGCTCGTAGAAGAAGAGTTTCATGGACCGATGATAGACCGATGAGCGAGCTCCTGATCGTCGGCGGCCTGACCGTCGACCGCTTCGCCGACGGTCATTCGGCCGCGGGCGGGTCGGTCTTCCACTGCGGCCTGGCGGCGGTCGCCGAAGGGGTCCGTCCCGCCTTCCTGACCGTGGCTGGCGACGAACCGGAGGCGGCGGCAGGGCTCGGCCGCCTCGCGGAGTTCGGCGACCTCGTCGTCCAGCCGGCGGCGCGCACCACGACGTACCGCCACGACGAGTCGAGCGGCCGACGGATTCTCGTCTACGAGGCCTCCGGCGCGCCGATCCGGCCCGAGTCGGCGAGGGGCCTCTCGTCGCCGCGCGTCGCGCTCGTGGCGCCGATCGCGGATGAGCTCCCTGCGGCGAGCGTGAACGCGATCGTCGCGGGGCTCCGCCCAGCGTGCACCGTGCTCCTCATCCAAGGGTGGCTGCGCCGTCTGGCGCTGGGCGAGCCGGTGCGCCCGAAGCCGCTCGATGCGGTGGCCACCGCGTCCTGGGCCGCCTTCGCCGCGGCAGCTGCCGTC
>DAINOY010000206.1:0-3864 GCA_036743735.1 Chloroflexota bacterium | reverse complement strand
GGCGGGATCCCCGGGCTCGCCGACTGAGGGTAGTCGCCTGTCAGGCGCCGTCGTCTGTCAGGCGCCCTCGGCGATGGCCTCGAACGACGCCTCGAACTCCGCCAGCTCGGACTCCGGCATGCGGTACGTGTGGCGCTCCTCCGGATACGCGCCGCTCCGGACGTCCGAGACGTAGGCGGTCAGCGCCTCGCCGATGACCGTGTCGAGATCCGCGTAGCGCTTCACGAAGCGCGCCGTCTGTCCCTGGGTCAGCCCCAGGAGATCGTGGTAGACGAGCACCTGGCCATCGCAGGCTGCACCCGCGCCGATGCCGATCGTCGGGATCTGCAGCAGGGCGGTGATCCGCCTCGCGACCCCTTCGGGAACCGCCTCGAGCACGATGGCAAAGCAGCCGGCCTCCTGGAGCGCCAGCGCGTCCTCGACGAGTGTCCGCGCTGCCGCCGCGGTGCGACCCTGCGCCTTGAAGCCGCCGAGCGCGGTGGACGACTGCGGCGTCAGACCGATATGGCCCATCACCGGGATCCCCGCGGCGACGATGGCCGCTGCCCGGGAGAGCATCGGCCCCGCCCCCTCGAGCTTCACGACGTCGGCACCGGCCTCCTTCACGAAGCGCACGGCATTGGCCGTGGCGTCCACGTCGGAGACCTGGAACGCACCGAAGGGCAGGTCACCGACCACGATGGGCCGCTCGACCGAGCGCGACACGGCGCGCGTCATCATCAGCATCTCATCCATCGTCACCGGAACGGTGGAATCGTGGCCCAGCACCACCATGGCCGCGGAGTCGCCGACGAGCAGCATGTCCATGCCAGCGGCCTCGGCCAACCGAGCGCCGGCCGCGTCATAGGCGGTCAGCATGGCGATCCGCTCGCCGCGCTCCTTCATGGCCTGGATGCCCGGAATGGTGAGCTTGGCCGGGACGCGCGCATCGGCGCCGGCGGTGTGGCTGGTGGTCATGGTTCGACACTCTCCGAGGTCAGTGGAACGTTGTCAATCAGCCGGATGTCGCCGACCCTGATGGCGACGACGAGCGTCCGCGGCTGCCATGGACCGATGTCGACGTAGTCGAGCGTGATCCCGGGCGACCCCATGAGCGCTTCCCGAGCGGCCGTCACCGGGTCCGCTCCACTGCGCCAGGCCCGCAGCCCGGTGCGCAAGGCGCGCGGCAGCGCAGCCGCCGCCGAGCGCTGCCTATCGGTCAGGTACACGTTTCGCGACGAGAGCGCGAGGCTGTCGTGGTCGCGCACCGTGGGCGCGACGCGCAGCGTGATCGGGAGCGCCATGTCCGCGATGAGGCGCTCGATCAAGGCCACCTGCTGCGCATCCTTCTGGCCGAAGTAGGCACGATCCGGTCGCGTGACGAGGAAGAGCTTCAGGCACACCGTCGCGACGCCGCGGAAGTGGCCGGGCCGCGACGCGCCCTCCAGCACACCATCGAACCCCTCGACGCTGACCCAGGTCGCGAAGCCCGGCGGGTAGATCTCCTCGCGGTCTGGCACGAAGAGGATGTCGGCCCGCTCGTCCGCGGCGATGGCGACGTCCCGATCGAGATCGCGCGGGTAGCGGCCAAGGTCCTCGCCGCTGCCGAATTGGGCCGGGTTGACGAAGAGACTGACGACGACGGTTTCGCACTCCGTGCGTGCAGCACGCATGAGCGCCCGATGTCCGTCGTGAAACGCGCCCATCGTGGGCACCAGTCCGACCGGCTGCTCGGCACCGCCCAGCCGCCTTCGGAGCTCGGCGATCGTGCGGACGACCTCGGTCATCGGCGGGTGGCGTCCGCCAGCACCCGATACAGTGTTTCGAGATCCGGCGCTCTGTCCGCCAGCACGGCGAGATGCGCATCGATCGTCTGCTGGTCGCCACGCTCGATCGGGCCGGTCAGCTGGAAGCCGTTCTCGATCGTGCGACGCATCAGGGGCTCGAGGCCCTCGGCCGGCGCGCCGACCTGGGCGAAGAGCCGTGCCGCGACGTCGTGCAGCGTGACGAGGTAGTTCGAGGCAATGACCGCCGCGGCGTGGTACAGCGGGCGGTCCGCGTCGGCGAGGGGAAAGGGACGCAGGCCCAGGCTGGTGGCAAGCCATTCCCCCAGTCGCTGGCCCTCGTCGGCTTCGGCGCTGACGGCGGCCCACGCCCCGTCGAGCTGCTCCGGTCCGCGGTCGAGTGTGAACGTCTGGAGCGGATGCATGCTGAATCGGTCGCGGTGCGGGTCGAGGGCTGCCAGCCGGGTGCCACCGCTGACGTGGGCGATCCACGGCCCCGGTGGAATCGCGGCGGCGACCTCGTGGATCACGTCGTCCGGTACGCAGAGCACCACGAGCTGCGGGTCGCGCTCGGCGAGGAGATCACGCTCCGCGAGACGCCCCGCGATCGCGGAGCCGGCCCGCCCTCGTCCGATGACCGCGATGCGCTCGATCTGGTCCGTGAGCATGCGCGGATTGTAGGTTCGCGCTCAGCTCCGGCTCAGTGTCAGCACGACGTACGGCGGCTCGCGCGTGGAGCGCAGGCTGACCGACAGGTCGCCGAACTCGCCATCGGCGCGCAGCTCGGAGCGACCGTCCCATGCGGCGAGCTGCTGGCCCAGCCAGCCGTCGAACGCGGCCGGCGCACCGCCCAGCGTCCGTTCGATCGGCCGAAGGAAGGGCTCCATGTCGCCGCGGACGGCATCGGGCTCGTGTGCCGGCACGCTGAGCACCGCCTCCTCGAGCGGGATGCCGACGAGGTCGACCTCCACGCCATCCGCTCCCGTCCCCACGACGTGGTGCGGGCCGGCGGGCTCGAACGCCAGCCCCTGGCCCTCGAGCTCGAGCTGGAGTGCCGTGAGCGCCGCATCGTGCCCCGCGTGATCGACCGACGGCGAGGGCGCCGGCGTGGACGCGGGCGCCGCCTCGCAACCGGCGAGGAGCACGGCAATGAGCAGCAGCGGCCTCAGTGCAGGATCCCTCGCAGCGCCGACTCGGCCGCGAACTGGCCGCACAGGCCGTGCACGCCCGCGCCCGGCGGCGTCGACGACGAGCAGACGAAGATCCCTGGATCCGGCGTGCTGTACGGATCGGGGCGCAGCGCCGGCCGCGTGAGCAGCTGGGTCGGCCCCTGCCAGCCGCCGGCGATGTCCCCGCCGACGTAGTTCGGGTTGTAGGCCTCGATCGCCGCGCTGTCCATCGCGTGACGGGCCACGACCCGATCGCGGAAGCCCGGCGCGAACCGCTCGATCTGGGCCTCGATGGCATCGGTCATGTCGACGCGCGAGCCGTTCGGCACGTGGCAGTAGCTCCAGACCACGTGCTGGCCCGCCGGCGCGCGGCTGGGGTCGAACGCGGTGGGCTGGCTGACGAGCACGAACGGACGCCTGGGGTGCTTCCCCTGCGCCACGAGGCGCTCCGCGGCCGCGACCTCGTGGAAGGTGCCGCCGAGGTGGACGATGCCCGCCTCGGCCACGGCGGGGTTGCGCCACGGGATCGGGCCGTCCAGGACCATGTCGAGCTTGAAGACGCCCGGGCCGGGCTGGAAGGCGCTCAGCTGGCGCGCGTACAGGCCGCCGAGCCGGTCGCCCGCCAGCCCCAGGACCGCCGGCGGCGCCAGGTCGAGCAGCACGGCCCGATGCGGTGGCAGCTCGTCGAGCGACGTGACGGGCGCATCGGTCTCGATCACCCCGCCCAGCTCGCGCAGGTGGGCGGCGAGCGCATCGGCGATGTGCTGCGAGCCACCGTCAGGGATCGGCCAGCCGACGGTGTGGGCGCTCACCATCAGCATGATCGCCAGGCTGCCGGTCAGCGCGTGCTCGAGCCGCACCATGCCGTGGGCGGCACAGCCCGCGAGCAGTCCCCGGGCGATCCCATGACCTCAGCGAGCCGGGCCTGCGCC
>DAINOY010000205.1:0-3909 GCA_036743735.1 Chloroflexota bacterium | reverse complement strand
CGCCAGACCTCACTGGCGACGCCGACACCGCCGCGCCGGCGCGCTCCGGCCTCGGCACGGACGCCCGCGTACCAGGTGCGCGGGTCGCGGACGACGTGCAGGAACGTCGCGCCGGGCAGGTTCCCGAGGATGCGATCGGCGTGACCCTCGAGGCCGGACTCCTGGATCCCCCAGCGTGGCCGCCCGGCGCGACGCGCGACCGCCTCGCCGACCAACGCGAAGAGCCGGTCGTAGCTCGCCTCACCGCTGGCGAAGCGCTCGCCGATCTCGTCGAGGTCGAGCTGCAGGGCCGCGATCGGCCGGTGCGCCGCCATGGCACGCAGGCAGCGAACCAGGTTCTCACGGAGGTCGAGCGGTCCGAAGCGCCCGTCGAACCAGGTCCACAGGTAGGCGCGCCGGACCAAGGCAAGCTCGGGCAGCTGCTCGAGGGCCACGCGGAGGGGCGTCTTGCCGGAATGGTCGAGCCCGGTGATGAGGACCGGCCCGGGATCGCCGGCCGTCACGCGACGTGACGTCGCGGCGGCTGCCGGCCCGCCAGGCGCGGGATGCTGCGCGCCAGCCAGGTGCGCATCCTCCACGCCGCCAGCCGCGCCGCATTCAGCGGCCATTCGAGGATGGCGTAGCGGAGGCTCGACCATCGGTCCATGGGCACCTGGTCGAGCTCGTAGCCGTAGCGCGCCATGACCGATCCCGCGGCCGACTGCATGAAGGCGAGCTCCGACGGGGCGAGCCTGCCACGGTAGCTGCCGACGAACGCGTCGCTGATCGGCGACGCCCCCGGATCGCGACCAGGGTTGCCGGCCTCGAGCTTGGCCCGGTACGAGGGCATGGCCCCCATCTCCATCATCGCCGGCTCGAACGCCTCGCCGACGAACTCGCAGAGCTCCCGCACGGTGGACAGCGGGTCGGCCACCAGCGACTCGTAGCGCTGGATCCGGTAGCGCTCGCCGTAGCGGGCCGCATTCCGTTCGGCCAGCCGGATCGAGTAGAGCCAGCGTCCCGTCGCGCCGCCGGCGCGCAGACGCCCCTCGGGCCACAGGCTGAGCGAGGCGTCGTAGCGGTCCCGCGGGTCGCGGACCATGTGGATCATCCGAACGTCCGGATAGGCGGCGAAGATCTCATCGGCGAAGCCCTCGACGAGGCCGGTCTGGTCGCCCCAGCGCGGCTTGCCGAGGCCCTCGGCATGCTGCTCCTGGATGAGCGCGAAGAGGCGGGCATAGGTGCGATCGCCGGCGACGAGATCGCGCCGCAGCCGGGCGGCATCGGGCTCCAGGAAGCGGATGTGCTTGTAGGCCATGAGCTCCGCCAGACATCGGTCGAGGTTCGCGTCATCGGCCAGGTCGCCGAAGCGGCCGTAGAAGAGGGTCCACAGGTTCGAGCCGACCGCGGGGATCGCGATGCGCGAGTGCGAGCCGAGGAGGGCGGCAACCAGCGTCTTGCCGCAGCGGTCGGGTCCCCCGATGAAGATCGGACCGCCGCCTGGTCCGCCGCTCACGGACGAGGGTCCGTGTAGCCGAGCGCGCGCAGGCGTGAGCCGAGCACGGCCCGGAACCAGCGGTCGACCCAGCCGGGGATCGAGCGGCGCCAGCGGGTCGCGGCACCCGCGTCGATCCCGCCCTCGCCGAGCCGGGCGCCGGCGCTGACGACGCGCTGTTCGAGCATCTGTGGCTCGAACTCGATGCCGAGCCAGGCGCAGATGCGCGCCAACTCCTCCTCGGGCCGCTGCACGAGGTCCTCGAAGCGAACCATCAGGTAGCGGTCGCCGTGCTCCCGCCGGTAGCGTCGTGCGCGCCAGGCGCTCTCGGCCCAGATCGCCGTCGTTTCCACCAGGACGAAGGCGGTGAGGAGCGGCGGGACGAAGCGCAGCAGGCCGTAGGGCACGCCGCCCGGGGTGGACCGGCGGCGCCGCACCTCCGACACGAAGATCGCGCGAGGGTCGCGCATCATGTGGATCACGCGGCCGCTCGGGAACCAATCGAGGAGCGTCTCGACGTAGCGCAGATGGGCCGGCGTCTTCTCGCCTCGGATGCGCTTTCCCTTCCGCTCGGCATACAGGTCGAGCAGCGCGGTGAAGATGGCTCGCTCGCTGCGGTCGCTGGCCAGCAGCCGGCGGCGCAGCTCGTCGCGCGGCGATCGCCTCGCCACCCAGGTCCAGAAACGGCTCGGCTCGCGCAGGCGTGTCGCACGCTCGAGGCCACCGTCGTAGAGGAAGTCGATCATCGCCTCGAGCCGAGCGTCATCGGCGAGGGAGCCGAAGCGCCGCAGCTTGTGACGTACCCCCTCGCTCGCCACGAGGTGGCCCAGGAAATGGTTCTCCGGCGCGATGGCAACGGCGGAATGGCGGTTGAGGATGTTGCGGAACAGCGTCGTCCCGCTCCGGCTCAGCCCGACCACGAAGATCGAGTCGGTCTCGGCGTGTGCCGTCGCGTCGGCCGCCGACTCGGTCTGCGTCATCGGGCCCGTTGGGGCACGGGCGCCGTGGCGTTCGATGGCTCGACGAGCGCGCGATCGAGCATCGTGGCGATCAGGCCCAGCGTGAGCCACCAGATCGAGGTTCCCCAGAAGGAGGCGTGGATCATCTCGAGGAAATTCTGGACGACGAGCTGGTCGAGCGCAGCCAGCCACAGGACGACGACGAACCACCGGCTCAGCAGCCCCTCTGTCGGAAGCTCGCGCCAGCGGCGCACCGTGGTCACGAGGAGGAGCGCCGGGATGCCGACGTACAGCGCGGTGGCCGGGATCCCCAGCTCTGCCAGCATGTTCAGGTAGGTGTTGTGCGCGCTGCCCCCCAGCTTGAGCGGGATGTCGCCGACGCGGCGCTTGAACGACTCGTCGAAGCGCTCGAAGTTCCCGAACCCGAAGCCGGTGACCGGTCGCGCCTCGATCATGCGCGTCGCCGCGTCGTTGGTGATGATGCGTGACTCCACCGTGTCGGCGTCCGAGATCCGCTCCTGGGCGAAGGCGAACTGATCGGCGAGCGGCCCGACGCTCAGGCCGATCAGCACGACCAGGCCGATCACTGCGCCGATTCCCACCAGCCGCCGATGGACCACGGCCATCCCCGCCAGCGCCAGCCCGCCGCCGAGCCAGCTGCCGCGCGACAGCGACAGGAAGACGGCGATGGCCGCGAGGAGCGCGGTGCCGAGGAGCATCGCGCGCTGCCGGACCGCCTCCGTCTGGGACGCGGCGTGGATCGCCAGCAGGGCAAAGAACACGAGCGTGATCGTGAACGGACCCGGTCCGCCCAGCGTGCCGGTCGTCCGCTCCCCCGCCCGGCCCAACCAGCCCGAGGGCAGGATGCTCGGCGCAACCCAGGACAGGATCCCGATCGTCGCCTCGATCGTGATCGTGACGCTCCCGGCGGCCACGAGCGCCATGATCTCGCGCCGCCGCGGCGCAAGGGCTCGCAGCAGCCAGAAGATCGCGATCGGCACCACGAGCTTGTCGTAGAACGAGGCGGTCATCCGGATCGGGTTCGGGGCGAAGAGCCAGACGTTCACGAAGCCGATGACGATGAAGGCACCGGCCATGACATCCACGAAGCCGATGCGCAGGCCCCAGCGCCGCCAGCCGAGGCGGGCATGGACGGCCGTGAGCACGATGAGCGCCGGGATGCCGATCCGGTGGAGCGCCCAGACGACGGGCCCGGTCTCTGCCGACAGGCTGACGAAGTACGGCATGACCAGCACCCAGAGCATGACGCCGACGAAGGGGTCGCGAATCACGAAGGCGGCGACTGGCAGTGCGACGGCGGCGCCGACCGCCAGCTGCACCTCGCCGGCGACGACGAGATAGCCGACCACAACGGCGACGAGCGCGCCGACGACGAGCGCGATGGCCGCGGTGATGCGGCCGTCGAACGGGCGGCCGAGCTCGAGTGCCGCGATCGGCGGCCGCTGCGCCGGCTCC
>DAINOY010000204.1:0-3920 GCA_036743735.1 Chloroflexota bacterium | reverse complement strand
GGGCTCAGGCGCTGAATGGCTCACCCGGTGATCAGACCGTCCGCTGAGCCCCACCCCGAGCGCTGTTTTGCTCACGGGGTGATCAGCGGGCAGCCCCGACGTGCAACCGGTGCACCTAACGGCGGGCGAGCAGCTCCCTGAGCGTCGATCGGTGCACCCGGCGCACGGAGCGGCGGGTTAGGGGCCTCGTTCGGGACAAATCGGGGTCGTCAGCGACCCTCTCGCCGGTCGGAAGGTGCGCCCCGCGCACCTGCGGGCCGCGGCGCTCGGGTCAGCGGGCGACCACGACTGAGAGGAGTGCGACCAGCAGCGCCAGGGCCACGAAGGGGATCGCCACGGCCATCGAGCGCAGCGTCTGCATCGGTCAGTCCCGGCCAGGCAGCTCCGCGGGCTCCGGCTCCGGCGCCGGGCGCGAGCTCTGCCAGGCGGCAGCCAGGATGACGATGCCCAGCCCGATGACGACGGCGGGCACCAGCCATCCGAAGAGCACCGTCGACGTCTCGCCCAGCATCACCAGCAGACCGATGCTGACGAAGAGCGCGCCGAAGACGAACGAGACGGCGTCGAAGCGGTGGAGCTTCATCGCGGCGACCCATCCATCCGTTCGACCAGCACCTCGCCCATGCCCACCTCCAGGTCCAGCGTGTAGGTGCCGGCGCTGCCGCCGGCGGTGCGGTGCGTCTCGAGCTCGGTGCCCGGTCCCTGCGAATCGCTGAGCAGCCAGGTGGTACCGGCCCCGACACGCGCGGTGACGTCGACGCCGGCCAGCTCGGGAACGATGACGACGAGCTGCCCGATGCCGACGCTGGCGGTGATCTCGCGATCGGCCGCCGAGCGTGGGAGGTCGCGCAGGTCGAGTGTGAGCCGCCCACCCGCCAGGCGGTACTCGTCCTGGATCTCGCTGACGGAGGACGGCGCTGCGAAGTGCTCTCCCCAACCACCCTCCAGCGGCGCCGTGATGAAGCTGGCGACGATCGCGATCGGGACCAGGAGGATGCCAATGGCGATGAGCCACCGGGCGCGTCCCCACCACGCGCCGACGACTAGCCCGATCCCGACCGTGGCCAGGACGGCGCCGACGTACACGCCGGGGACGACCTGGGTATCGGTCAGGCCGTCGACAGCTGCGATGAGGCCGAAGACGACCAGCAATCCGCCGATCGTGTACAGCGCCAGCGGCGATCGCTCACGTGGCCTGCGGACACGGGCCGCGCGGGCGGGACGTGGCTCCACGGCACCGGCGGGAGCCACCGCACCTGCGGGAGCCACGGCTCCGGCCGCAGTCTGAGCGGCGGATGCCCGGGTGCTGTTCCGGCGCATGAACATGATCCCGCCGAGGATGACGATGAGCGCCAGCACGAAGCGCGGGTCGATCAAGAACGGGTAGTAACCATACGGGTAGCTCTGAAGCTGAATGAAGAAGATCGCGGCGACGACGCCGAGCGCGAGCCAGCCCAAGCGGCTCATCGAGGCGCCGCGCAGGCCGACCCGGCTTAACACCGCCTCGAGGACCGATTCGTCGCTCCCCTCGACCGGGACCAGGAGCCACACCGCGAGGTAGATGAAGAGGCCCGCGGCGCCAAAGATCATCAGCCCCACGAATGCGGCGCGAACGAGGAGCGGATCGACGTTGAGGTAGTCGGCGATGCCGCCCGCGACGCCGCCGATCACCCGGTCCGTCGACCGGCGGTGCAGTCGCTGGCCGGCAGTCGCGGGGGGTGCCGGATCGGTGGTGCGCCGAGCGCGTTCGGTCGTCATGGCGCTCATCATCGACCGCCCCCCGGGCCGGTGACCATCGGGGACTTCCCTGAGGAAGACCGCGCGGGCGGCTCAGGGTCATCCCCGATCGTGCCGGCGCCCAGGCGTGTGCCACCATGGCGGCCAATGGCGCAATCGAAGGTTGAGCGCGCAGCCCAGGGACGCATCGGCGACCGCCGCGACGCACGTTCGCGCGCCGCGACGACGGCAGTCTCGCGCACCGCTCGCCCACCACTGAAGCGCAGCCGCGAGGACCGCATGATCGCCGGCGTCGCCGCCGGCATCGCGCAGCACCTCGGCATGCCGGTGACCACGGTGCGGACCTTCTTCTTCGTCTCGGCATTCGCGGCAGGCTTCGGGCTGGTCGTCTACCTCCTGGTCTGGATGCTCGCGCCGTTGCAGGAGGCCGATGCGTCCCAGGAGACATCGGTCCAACCGGTCTCCCGGTGGCCGGCCCCGACGCTGGCGCAGGCGATGGGCGTGGTGCTCATCGCGGTCGGCGCCATCGTGCTCTTCTGGGTCGCCGGCTTCTGGTTCGGCGAGCAGCTGATGTGGCCGGTTGCCCTGGCGGCGATCGGCTTCGCGGTCCTCTGGGCCCGGACGACCGACCACGGGCGCAGCCGCTGGGACCTCTCGACGATCGGGCAGCCGCTCGAGACGCTCACCTCCGGCGAGGTTTCCCTGCCGCGCGTCCTGATCGGGACCGGCCTGATCGTGGCGGGCGGGCTCGTCTTCCTGGCGGCGAACACCTCGATCAGTGCCGCGGGCAACATGCTGCTGGCCATGCTCGTGGCCGTGGGCGGCATCGCGTTGCTCGCCGGCCCGTGGGTGTGGCAGATGGCGAACCAGCTGATGGAGGAGCGCTCCAGCCGGGTGCGGGCGGACGCGCGCGCCGAGGTCGCCGCGCACCTGCACGACTCGGTGCTCCAGACCCTTGCCCTCATCCAGCGCACTCGGGAGCCGCGTGAGATGGCATCGCTGGCGCGGACCCAGGAGCGCGAGCTCCGCGCCTGGCTGTACGGGCGCGCTCCCGAAGCGGGCGGCGCGCGGCTGCGCGACGCCGTGGACGAGATGGCCGGCAGAATCGAGGCGCAGCAGCAGGTCCCGGTCGAGGCGGTCGTCGTGGGAGACGCACCGCTCGACGACGAGCTGCGCGCGCTCGTCGCGGCGACCGGTGAGGCGACGATGAACGCCGCGAGACACTCCGGCGCGGAGTCGGTGGCGGTGTACGTCGAGGTCGAGCCGGAGACGGTGACCGCGTTCGTCCGCGACCAGGGCTCAGGCTTCGATCCTGCGACGGTGCCCGCCGACCGACGCGGGATCGCCGATTCGATCGTGGCCCGGATGGCGCGCCACGGCGGCTCGGCCAAGGTGACGAGCGGCGACCGTGGGACCGAGATCGTGATCCGGCTGCCGCGCCCGGCGAGGAGCGGCACGTGAGCGTGCGTCATCGGCGCGCCGGGCCAGCAGCTGCTGTGGGCGCGAGCGTGCGGGTCGTGGTCGTGGACGACCACCAGCTCTTCCGCTCCGGCGTTCGCTCCGAGCTCACCGACGCGCTCGACGTGGTGGGCGAGGCCGGAACCGTCGCCGACGCGGTGGCGACGATCCGCGAGACGCGCCCGGACGTCGTCTTGCTCGACGTTCACATGCCCGATGGCGGCGGCCGCGCCGTCATCGACGCTGTCCGGGCCGAGTCGCCCGGCGTGCGATTCCTGGCGCTCTCGGTGTCCGATGCCGCGGAGGACGTGATCGGTGTCATCCGCGCCGGCGCACGCGGCTACGTGACCAAGTCGATCTCAGCAGGCGACCTGGCGGCCGCGGTGCAGCGGGTCCACGAGGGCGACGCGGTCTTCTCGCCGCGGCTCGCCGGCTTCGTGCTCGACACCTTCGCAGGGGAGGCGCCGCAGCCGGCGGACCCGG
This sequence comes from Chloroflexota bacterium, assembly GCA_036743735.1. GTDB lineage: Bacteria > Chloroflexota > Limnocylindria > QHBO01 > QHBO01 > JBDTNK01. The sequence goes on along the minus strand of DAINOY010000204.1, from coordinate 242 downwards.
AGCTCGACCTGCTCAGCGCCCGCGAACGCGAGGTGCTGCGCTACATCGCGCGCGGCTACGCCTACAAGGAGGTGGCGCACGAGCTCGGCATCTCCATCAAGACCGTCGAGAGCCACGTCAGCGCCGTGCTGCGCAAGCTCCAGCTCTCGAGCCGCTACGAGCTGACGCGCTGGGCGGCCGACCGAAGCCTCCTGTAGCGCTGCCGCTTCGCGGGTGTCGCAGTTGTCGCGCGAGCGCGATCG
>DAINOY010000203.1:0-3943 GCA_036743735.1 Chloroflexota bacterium | reverse complement strand
GGTGAGGCCGCCGTCCAGGGTCAGGATCTGCCCCGTGACGAAGGCCGAGGCATCAGAGCAGAAGAAGAGCACCGGACCGACGACGTCTTCGGGATCGGCGATGCGGCCGAGCGGGATGCGGGTCAGCAGTCCCGAGCGGAACTCCTCGTCGGCGAGGAGGCTCTCGACCTGCGGCGTGGCCACGAACGTCGGCGCGATGGCATTGACCGTGATCCCGTACTTCGCCCACTCGGTGGCCTGCTGCCGCGTCAACGAGTTGATGGCGCCCTTCGCCGCCACGTAGGCCGAGAAGCCCTGGTTGATGGCGAGCTGACCGCGAACCGACGAGATGTGCAGCACGCGCCCGCCACGACCGCCGGCGATCATGGCCCGCACCGCGGCCTGGGTCGCATTGAGGTCGCTGCGCAGGTTGAGGTTGACGATCCGGTCCCATTCGTCCTCGGGATAGGACTCGGCCGGATAGAGGGCGGTCCCGGCGCCGCCACCGACCGCGTTGACGACGATGTCGACGCGCCCGAAGCGCGCCATCGTCTCGTCGACGGCGCGATCGGCCTCCCGGCGCTGGATGACGTCGACGGCGACGAGGAGCGCCTCCGAGCCGACGGCTTCGATCTCGCGTGCCAGGTCGGTCGATTCGGGCGCCGTGCGGCCGAAGACCGCCACCTTCGCTCCGGCACCGGCGAGGCCCAGGGACAGCCGTCGCCCGATGCCTCCGGTCCCGCCCGAGACGATCGCGACACGACCGTCGAGGCGGAAGCGCGCAAGCTCATCGGACGGGGTGGTCATGGGCGCGACGCGGCTCCTCTCGCGGCAAGTCGGGGACTAATCGATTATCGAGAATCCCGGATGGAGCGTCAAGGCAACCGCGGGTCTGGACCGATAGCAAACGTTTACTGTAGGGTGAGGCGCATCGGTTCAGCGGCGTCCGGGCTTGCCGGCTCGCGCGTCCGCACAGCCCTTCCGCACGAGGAGCGAGCCTTGGCCGTCGACCCAGCAGATGTCCTCATCATCGGTGCCGGAGCATCCGGAGGCGTCGTCGCCCGACGGCTCGCAGAGGCGGGATTCCGGGTCGTCTGCCTCGAGCAGGGCGACTGGCACGACAAGGGCGAGTTCCGAGGCATCCATCTCGACTGGGAGCTGACCGCACGGAAGCAGTGGGCCACGAGCCCGAACATCCGCGGCCTGCCGGAGGACTACCCGATCGTCGAGGACTCCCCGGTCTCTCCGCTGATGTTCTCAGGCGTCGGCGGGTCGATGATCCTCTACGCTGGCGCCTGGCCGCGCGCACTGCCGTCCGACTTCCGGGTGCGATCGCTCGACGGCGTCGCCGATGACTGGCCGATCAGCTACGACGAGCTGGTCCCCTACTTCCGCCAGACCGATCGCGACTTCGGCGTCTCGGCGCTGGGCGGCAACCCGGCCTATCCGCCGGACGAGGTCGATCCACCGCTGCCGCCGCTGCCGATCGGCGCCGGCGGGCTGAAGGTGGCCCGCGCGCACGAGCGCCTGGGCTGGCACTGGTGGCCCGAGTCGAACTCGATCCTGTCGGCGCCGTACGACGGCCGCCGGCCATGCGTCCAGCGCTCGACCTGCCAGTCCGGCTGCAACGAGGGCGCGAAGGCGTCAACCGATCTGACCCACTGGCCCAAGGCGATCGCACGGGGCGCCCGGCTCGTGACCGGAGCGCGCGTGCGGCGCATCGAGACGAACGCCCAGGGCCTGGCGACCGGCGCGACCTGGATCGATCGGGACGGCAACGAGCACTTCGATCCGGCGCGGGTCGTGGTCCTCGCCGCGAACGCCATCGGCACCGCCCGGCTGCTGCTCCTCTCTGCCGACGCCCGGCATCCCGACGGGCTGGCGAACTCATCGGGTCTCGTGGGCAAGCGGCTGATGATGCATCCGTTCGCGAACGTGGCGGGGCTCTTCGATGAACCGCTCATGAGCTGGCAGGGCCAGTTCGGCGACATGATCGAGTCGCTCGAGTTCTACGAGACCGATGAGCGCCGGGGCTTCGTCCGCGGGGCGCGCTGGGCGCTCGCGCCCACCGGCGGACCGATCAACACCGCGCTGCCGAGCCGCGCCGGCACGCAGGTCTGGGGGCCGGACCACCATCTCCACGTGAAGTCGCACCTGGGCCACGGGGCCAACTGGGGCCTCTTCGCCGAGGACCTGCCCGATGAGGCGAACCGGGTCGAGCTCTCCTCGAGCGTCACCGACTCGAGCGGGATCCCGGCGCCGGAGATCCACTACGCCATGGGCGACAACGCACGAAGGATGCTGGACTTCCACATCGAACGCGCGACAGAATCGCTGCTCGAGGCAGGCGCCCACACCGTCGAGGTCGATCGGCTCATGCGCTACTCCGGCTGGCACCTGCTCGGCACGGCGCGGATGGGCGACGATCCACGGACATCCGTGCTCGATCGGTGGAACCGCACCCACGACGTGAAGAACCTGTACGTCGTCGACGGGAGCTGCTTCGTGACGTCGAGCGGCGTCAACCCCACCTCCACCATCGTCGCGATCGCGTTGCGCGCCGCGGAGCGCATGATCGAGACGCGCTTCGACCAGGCGGTGCCGGCATGAGCCAGCAGGAGCGGATCGCAGAGGAGACCCGCGCACCGACGGACCTGACCGGAGGCATGCCGGTGACCGATGCCGGCGCACCGCTGGCCGGCGCGGACGCCCGCACTGCGGAGGACCCGCTCGCTCGCCTCGATGACCGCGCTCGCGGCGTGCTGTCGACCGTCGCGGATCACCTCATCCCGGCGGCGCACGGGATGCCCGCAGCCGGCGAGGTGCTCGTCGACGACCGGCTGCGCTTCGTGCTGCGCGCCCGACCCGATCTCGTCGAGCCGCTCGTCGCTGCGCTGCGCCCGGAGCTCGGCGAAGACACCGACGCCCGGCTCGCGGCGCTGGGCCGCGACGAGCCCAACAACCTGGCGGCGCTGCAGCTCGTCATCGTGGGCGGCTACTACACCGACCGGACGGTGCGGCAGCTGATCGGCTACCCGGGGCAGATGGCGATCGAGGTCCGCTCGTGGGAGCTGCCGCCGTACATCGAGGAAGGGCTCATCGACGGGGTGCTGTCGCGCGGGCAGCGGTGGCGCGACCCCAACACCGGACAACGGGCGGTCGTCGACGCGGCACCGCGAACATATGCAGAGCGATACGGGTCGCCGGACGGGCGCCCTGAAGGAGGACACGATGGTGGCGACGGCTCCTGAATCGACGGCGGAGCGCGGCGCGCCCGGCTGGCTCGACGCCTTCCTGGCCGATTGGCATCCGGGAACCGGCGAGCCGCGCGAGATCCGCGAGCCGGCGACCGGCCGGCCGCTGCTGACCCTGGAGCAGTCGACGGTCGACGACGTGCGCCGCATCACGGCGGCCGCTGCGGCGGCGCAGCCGGCCTGGGCCGAGACGAACTACCAGGAGCGTGCCGCGATCCTGCGCCGCGCCGCCGAGATCTACGAGGCCCACCGACCGGAGTTCGGCACGTGGACCCAGCGCGAGACCGGCGCGCACCGCAACAAGATGCACCACGAGCAGAACTTCACCGCCCAGGAGCTGCTCAACGCCTCGACCCTCCCCTCGCAGCCGCTCGGCTCGATCCTGCCGTCTGCGCAGCCTGAGCGCCTCTCGATGGTCCGCCGCGTGCCGCTCGGCGTCGTCGGCGCGATCACGCCGTGGAACTCGCCGAGCGTGCTGGGCATGCGCGTCGTGGCCCCGGCGTTCCTGCTGAGCGAGCTGACCACGGCCATGGGCATCAATTCGCCCAGCCTCTACGCCGCCTTCGGCAGCAAGGAAGCGCTCTTCCTCGAAGCAACCGACCTCTACACGCGCAGCGAAGGCACCGATATCTGGTCGACGGCGAGCAGTTCGTTTCCGTGATGGTCGGGTGGGGCGGCACCTACGTCGAGGTACTGGCCGATACCGCCGC
>DAINOY010000202.1:0-3943 GCA_036743735.1 Chloroflexota bacterium | reverse complement strand
CGATCCGGCCACGGAGATCGACCTGCCGGCCGTCCTCGGCGCGCTCGGCTCACTCGAGACCGATGTGCCCTTCGACAAGCTGCCGACCCTCGTCGCGATCGGCAGGCGCGCGGCCGGCGCCGCGGTCGTGCCCCAGGTGCTCGGGCCGCCGGCCTACGCGCTCTTCGAGGGGGTCGAAAACGGTCCGAGGGGCTGGGTCATGATCCCGAACGTGCCAGCCATGCGCGGCTATGTGCAGTCGGTGATGGGCGGCGGCTGATCCCTCAGACCTGCGCGTAGCTGTGCTGGCCGCCGAACAGGAGGCTGGCACCGACCAGGGTGAACAGCACCGCTCCGAGGCCGGCCACAGCGAGCCACGGGGCAGCCCGACCCCATCGGTCGCGTCGCCCGACCGCATGCAGGTATGCCCCGAGCAGCAGCCAGGTCGCCGCGGCGCTCAGCTCCTTGGGATCGTTGCTCCAATAGGAGCGCCACGCGAGGTTTGCCCAGATCGAGCCGAGCGCGATGGCGGCGGTCATGAGCGGCAGCGCGATGAGGACTGACCGATGTGCCAGCGAGCGGAGGCCAGCCGACGATGGCAGGCGACGCGCGCGGATCGGACCGAGTGCGGTGACGATCAGCTCCCCGACGGCCGCCAAGCCGGCGATCATGGCGGCGGCATAGGCGAGGATGGCCGAGCCCACGTGCACGGCGAGCAGGAGCGGGGCCTGGAGCGCCGGGACGAGCGGCTCGGGTGGCACCGGCAGCCGCATCGCGAAGCCGACGAGCGCCGCGGCGCCGAGGCTCGCCGCGATGCCGATCACGGCCACCCCGCGCGTGAAGACCAGGTGCAGCGCCAGGATCGCGGCGGCCAGGGCGACGACGACCTCGTGCAGGTTGGCGATCGGCGGCCGCCCGGTGGCCACGGCGCGCAGGAGGAGCTCGACGCCCAGGATGGCGAGCGGCAGCCCGGCGATCCATCGGGCCCACGCAACGCGCGCGCCGGATGGGAGCAGTGGCCCCGTGGCCGGCACCGCGTGGCGGGAAGCGACGAGCGCGTCGGCCGTGCTCAGCGCGGCGGCCAGCAGGCACGCTCCGAGCGCGATGGTGAGGAGGAGCAGATCAGGCGGCACGGGATGCCTCGCGGTCAGGGGCCGCGACGACGCGCGGCCGGTTCAGTGCGAGACGTCGACCTGCGGGCTCGTGGTTCCGCAGTTGAAGCAGCGGTCGTCCGACGCGCCGATCCGGGTGCCGCAGTTCGCGCAGTTCACGACCAGGCTCGACTCGTCGCGGGCGCAGTACACGCTCCCGGCGGGGTAGCGGATCCCGTCGACCGGACAGTACGGCACGCCGCGCGGTGCCTCGATGGCACCACCCGAGCTATCGGGCAGTCGTGGAGCCGGCGCGACCGCGGCGCCGTGGCCTGCGTCATCGGCCAGTCCGACCTGCGAGACGCGCAGGTAGCCGAGCACCAGCCAGAGCACCCAGAGGCCGACGAGGCCAAGCAGCAGGTAGGGGAAGATCGTGGCCACCGCCGAGCCGGAGTCGTTGGCGACCCACTCGATCAGGGCATCAATGGCGTCGATCATGGCGGCGCCGATTCTACCAGTCCGGCGCTGCTACACTCGCCCTTCGAGCACGCACCGAAGGAAGCGATTGCCGCAGCCGCGCCTCGAGACACGCACGCCGCTGACCGAGCTGCACGTCCACCTGGGCGCGGCGGTTACGCCGGCGATCATGTGGGGCATCGCCCACGCCCAGGGGATCCGGCTGCCGACGAAGGACTACTGGGCGTTTCGGGATCTCATCACCGTCGGGCGGCGACGCCGCTCGTTCCAGGCCTACCTCGACCTCTTCCATTGGACCGAGCTGATCCAGTCGAGCCCGCTGGCCGTCGAGCGCAGCGTGTACGAGGTGATCGGCGGGGCGTACCGCAAGAACAACGTCACGAAGATCGAGCTGCGCTTCAACCCGATGAAGCGCAACCGTGAGGGCGAGCAGGACCTCGACCACATCATCGCGGCCGCGGTGCGCGGCATGGATCGGGCCGTCCTCGAGTATCCGCAGGTGCAGGCCGGGTTGATCTTCTGCCTGGATCGTGCGTTCAGCATCGAGCTCAACGAGATCATCGCTGCGAAGGCCGTGAGCTGGCACAACCGCGGCGTGATCGCCGTCGATATCGCCGGTCCGGTCGACCCGCGCTTCTCGTTCGCGGATTACCGGCACATCTTCGACGAGGTGCGTCGCGCGGGCCTTGGCGTGACGGTGCATGCCGGCGAAACCGGCGGCGCCGGCGAGGTGCGCGACGCGCTCGAGGCGCTGTCGCCGGAGCGGATCGGCCACGGCATTCACAGCACCGAGGACCCGCGGGTGATGGGCATGCTGCGCGAGCGCGGCGTCGTGCTGGAGGTCTGCCCCAGCTCGAACATCAACACGAACGTCGTGTCGGGCTACGAGGAGCTGCGGCGGGTGGTCCGTACGCTCGTCGATCACGGCGTGCGCTTCGCGATCTCGACCGACGGCCCGGAGATGCTGCGCTCGTACCTGCGCCACGAGATCGCGATCATGCTGCGGCATGACATCCTGAGCTTGGAGGAGGTGCGCGAGGCCATCAACACCGCCTCCGAGGCCAGCTTCCTGCGCGGCATTCCCCTGGCCGAGCAGGTCCACGGCGAGGCCTCAGGCGAGCCAACCTCCGACGCGCCAATGAGCCTCGGAGCCCGCGCCTAGCCCGATATACTGCCGGCCGTGTCCTCCATCTGGCGGCCGGTCCGCGAACGGAACCCCGCGCGCAGCCTCATGGTGGTGGTCGCGCATCCAGGCGACGAGGCGTTCGGCTTCGGTGGCGCGATCGCCAGTGCGGCTGCCTCCGGCGCGTACGTCGTCGTCCTGTGCGTGACCCGCGGCGCCTTCGACAGCCGGCTGCTCGAGCAGCCGCCGGCTCCGGGCGGCAAGAATCGCGACGTGAAGAACGACCCGATCGTGTGGCGCAACCTCGACACGGTGCGGGAGGACGAGCTGCGACGCTCGGTCGCCCTCCTGGGCGTGCGCGTCCTGCGCATGCTCGACTACAGCGAGGGTGACCTGCCTGAGACCGATTTCGACAGGCTGGTCGGCCGCATCGTCGAGCCGATCCGCATGCATCGGCCGGAGGTGGTCCTCACCTTCGGGCCCGATGGCGTGACCGGCGACGCCGATCACGCGGTCGTCTCGCGTGCCACGACCGCGGCCTTCGAGCTCGCGGCGCAGCCGCTCGCCTTCGAGGACGACATCGACGAGGACCAGGTCGCCTGGCGCGCCGCCAAGCTCTACCACCTCGTCGTGCCGCGCGGCGAGGTCGAGGCGCTCGGGGAGGGCGTGCCCGCCCGCTACGGCTCGCCGCTCGACGAGCGAGTGATCGACCTCGAGCTCGGCGAGCTGGCCGAGCAGAAGCTGGCCGCCATCGCCCGCCATGTGTCGCAGACCGGCTCCGACGGGCCCTTCGCCGGGTGGGACCCCGCGACACGCGACCGCTTCCTGGCTCACGAGCACTACCGCCTCGTGCGTTCGAATCTTCCCGCCGCCGCATCCGCTGATACGGAGCTCTTCGCCGGGCTTGTGTGAGGCCACCAGGCGCTCCCGCGGCTGCCCGGCGACCTCTCTGCTACGCTCATGCGGGAGGACCCCGGTGGAGCACGGAAAGGACGATCGCGGACAGGCATGCCCGAGTTGCTGACGAACGACAACATCATGAGCGCGCTGTCGCGCGTGAAGGACCCCGAGATCGGGCGCGACCTCGTCTCGCTCGGCATGGTGCGCGAGATCGAGATCGACGGCGCGGCCGTCGCCCTGACCGTCGAACTCACCACGCCGGCGTGCCCGCTGAAGGCGACGATCGAGAGCGACATCAGCCGCGAGCTGGAATCCCTGGGCGCGGCCGTCGTGAAGGTCGACTGGGCCAGCAACGTGAAGCGCAGCTTCGGCG
>DAINOY010000201.1:0-2500 GCA_036743735.1 Chloroflexota bacterium | reverse complement strand
ATTGCTGGGTAGGTATGTTCGGTTGGGATAAGCACTGAAAGCATCTAAGTGCGAAGCTCGCCTCAAGATGAGGTTCCCCACCGGGTTAACCGGGTAAGACCGCAGCGAGACCAGCTGTTGATAGGCCGCACGTGTAAGCGCAGTAATGTGTTGAGCGAAGCGGTACTAATGGTCGAGGGCTTGACCTAATTCACGCGTCTAGCACGACGCTGAATCGCGGCCGGCGTCTGCCGGCGATCGGTTCGACGAACCCGATGCTTCCATCACCTTCGGTCGCCACCGCGTCTCGCGGTGGCCGCAATTGAAGATCTATCCCGGTGACGCTAGCGGAGAGGTCACACCCGTTCCCATCCCGAACACGGAAGTTAAGCTCTCCAGCGCCGAAGATACTCGGGGGGCAACTCCCTGGGAAAATAGGTCGTCGCCGGGATATTTCATGTCCGCCGCGTTGCTATCCTCGGTCCGTGCCGCAACGCATCTGTCCGCGTCTCGCCTTCTCGGCTGACCGCCGGCACGCGGCCGACGTTCCCGACGCCGATCACGTCTGCACCGCGCAGCGGCCGGCGCAGTGGCTCGAGCGCAGCCGCCAGCTCGAGCTGTGCCTGACCGACGCCCACATCGACTGCCCGCGCTTCATCGAGTACCAGGCACGGCTCGCGTCACACCGGCACGACGACCCCGCAGTGCCGTCCTTCCCGTTTGTCAGCACGCGCCTTGCGATCCATCCCGATCCGGCGTGGCGAGGTCTGGCGAGCCGCGCGGCACCGCCCGCGGGGCGTCGGATCGCCGCCGGCGTGGCGGGTGGCGTGGTCCTGGTCGCCGCCGGGGCCGCGCTGGCGGGAGCGGCCATCCCGGGACCGACGCCCGCGCCCGAGGCCTCGTCGACTCCCACCCCGGGCCCGACGGAGACGCCGCGCCCCACGCGAACGGCGAATCCCGTCGCCACCGAAACGCCGGCCGGCACGCCAAGCGAGGCACCGACCGCGAGTCCGACGCCAGAGCCGAGCGCGACCCTCGCCCCGGTGCCGACTGCCGTCCCACAGCAGACATACGTCGTTCAGGAGGGTGACACGCTCAGCAGCATCGCCCAGCGCTACGGGGTCAGCGTTCAGGCACTTCAGACGGCGAACGGGATCAGCGACCCCGATGCGCTCCTCGTCGGACAGGTGCTCGTCATCCCGTGACCCGTCGCGTGGCGCTGCCCGTCACAAGGGCGGCTGGCACGTCCTGCAGAACGTCGTCGCCTCGCTGCCGCCGATCTGGCGGAGCTCGCGGCCACAGCGCGGACACGGCTCGCCGCCACGCAGGTGGACCTTGAGCCGCTCGCGATGCTGGACTTCGATGTTCGGCGGCACGAGCTCGCGGAGCTCCTCGATCGCCTCTGAAAGGACGCCGCGCATCGCCCGGTAGAGGTCCTCGACCTGCGCGTCGCTGAGCGTCGAGCGGCGGCGGAACGGGGCGAGCCGTGCCTCCCACAGGATCTCGTCGCTGTAGGCGTTCCCGATCCCCGCCACGAAGCGGCTGTTGCGCAGCAACGGTTTCAGCTCGCCGGGATGGCGGCGGATCCGCTGGCGGAAGAGATCGAGCGTGAGCGCCGGGTCGTCGGCATCAGGCCCCATCTCGCTCCAGCCCGGGATCTCGTCGAGGCCATCCGGCGCCACGAGGTACAGCTTGCCGAGCATCTCCCGATCCACGTAGCGCAGCTCACCGCCGTCGGTGAAGCGGAGCCGGAGGCCGGTGCGAGCCCGGACGCGAGGTGCTGGACCGTCGATGAGCCAGAACCGCCCGGCGAGCATCGGGTTCGCCGCGAGGATTCGTTGCGGCTCGCCATCGCGCTCGAATGGCAGGAGGACGAACTTGCCGCGCCGGGATGCGGCACCCAGGGAGATGCCGACGAGTTGCTCCAGATCACGCGGCGTGGCACGCACGAGGATTGGCGTCGGCGTGTCGACTGATGCCACCATCCTGCCGGCCGCGCGCAGGGCGAGCTGCTCCACGACGATCGCCAGATCGGGCAGCTCAGGCATGGACGGTTCTCATCGGGCCTATGGTATAGTTCGTCGGCTCTGCAGCAGGACAACCTCATAGCCCGCGTGGCGTGTGTCCGAAGACCCTTGTGAGGAGGAGCACCGAGTCGTTTCTTGACAGGCAGCTACTACTCGAGATGTGGCTTCGTGACGCCCTCCGCGTGTGGAGGGCGTCGTCGCTGCAGGGACACTATCCACAGGAGCGTTATCACCATTGACTGAAGACACCACCCAGGCTGCACCGAGGGCCGACGAGGAGGCTGCCGAGCGCACCTCGTCGACGACGGAGGAGACGGCCGTCCAGGCCGGCACCGCCGTCGCGGAGGAAGCCCCTGCAGCGGTGGCGGACGAGGCCGTCGGGACCGATCCCGGGAGCAGCGCAGCGAACGGCGCCAGCGAGGAGCCCGAGCTCGGGGACACGACCGCCGAAGCAGCACCTGATGCGGAAGGCGCCGGCGAGGAGCCAGGCGATG
>DAINOY010000200.1:0-4012 GCA_036743735.1 Chloroflexota bacterium | reverse complement strand
TTTTCGATACCGCCTGTGGCCAGCACGACATATTTCGATTTCACCGTGAACTGGCCGCCCGCGAGCGTGGCAATAGCGAGACGATCGACACCCTTGCCATCCGGCGTGAGTGCGAGCAGCTCCTGCCGTGGACCGATGGTGAAGAGGTGGCCCGTCCCGGGATCCAGGGCAAGCCCGGCGTAGCCTGCCTCGGCCGTTCCCGCGATGCGTTTCCGCGGCCCCGCGGGCACGTACTGACCAGCCGGATTCTCGCGGAAGGCCACGAGCTGGCCGTCCACACCCAGGATGTAGCCCCCGCCACGCGCGTCGAAGGCGACCCCCGAAATGGCTGTGACACCGACCGATGAGCTCGTCGCTTCCTGACGACTCGAGCCGGCCGAACCGGTGGCCGGCATCGACCACAGCGCGCTGCCCGCGGTGGCTGCGATGCGCGACGAGGCGGCGTCGAGCGCGAAGCCGCTGGCGCCACGCAGCTGGCTCGTAAGCGGCGAGCTGGCGCCGACCGTGGCGTCGAGGCCGATCGAGACCGAGGCATCGGGCCCGAAGACGACGAGCCGACTGGCCGCCGCGGACCAGGCGACGCCGCGTACCGCTGCCACGCCGAGGTCGCCGGCGTCGATGCGGCGTTCGACGCGCAATGCGGTCGAGGCGATCGCGGGATCACCGGTGGCGGAGGCGAGGGTCGGGGTGGTCAGGAGGGCGACGAGGGAGATGAACGCAAGGACACGACGCACGGATTGCACCAGCGCAGGGGCGGATCGATCTGACGAGAGGACGCCAGGCCGTCGGCGGATCTTGGCAGACTCGCCGGCCTGCCGGCATCCGTGAGACTACGGAGTCGAGTACGGATTCTGTCCGGACCGACGCGTGTCGGCTGGCGGATTCGATTGGTCCACCACCACCGGGTATGGATCGCGCAGCTGCACCGGAGCCGCAGCATGCTGACCGCGGACACGGAGATTGATGAGCTCCACGAAGACGCTGAAGGCCATCGCGAAGTAGATGTAGCCCTTGGGGATGTGGAACTCGAGGCCCTCGGCGACCAGGACCGTTCCGATGAGCAGCAGGAAGCTGAGCGCCAGGATCTTGACTGTCGGGCGCTTGTTCACGAAGTCGCTGATCACGCCGGCGCTGACCATCATCACCCCGACGGCAATGACGACCGCGGTGATCATGACCCACAGGTCGTCGGCCATGCCGACCGCGGTGATGACCGAGTCGAGGCTGAAGACGATGTCGAGCAGCAGGATCTGGACGATCACGCTCACGAACGAGGTCGCCTTCACCTGGCGGCCCGACGCGTGCTCCTCGCCCTCGAGCCGGGCGTGGATCTCGGTCGTCGACTTGCCGAGCAGGAAGAGGCCGCCGCCGATCAGGATGAGATCGCGTCCGCTGACCTCCTGCCCGATCACTCGGAACAGCGGCTCGGTCAGGCCGACGACCCACGAGATCGCGAAGAGCAGCAGGATCCGCATGACCATGGCCGCGCCGAGGCCCATGACTCGCGCACGACCCTGCTGATCGGGCGGCAGCTTCCCGGCCAGGATGCTGATGAAGATGATGTTGTCGATGCCGAGGACGATCTCCAGGACCGTGAGCGTCAGCAGGGCGATCCAGATCTCCGGGTTCGCGAGGGACTCGAGCACTGCGGTTCAGCTCCGTTCGGCGAGAGGCTCGGGCGCCGGGAATGGCGGGTAGCGTACCGGAGCTGTTGCGACCGCGCGTCCGGCACGCAGGCGGCCGCGTGAGAAGATCGTCGCGCGGGCGCACACGCAACGGCAGGAGGATGCCAGATGGCCGACGACCAACAGGCTCCGCAGGATTCGACCGGATCGCCCGATGACGTCGCGGTCGTCTGGGTCGACGCCCGTCACGCCGCGATCGTTCGGTGGGAGGATGAGCCGGTCGTGGAGTGGATCGAGAGCGGCGTGCCGCGCCGGCGCAAGGCGGCTGGCTCGGTACGGCGCGGACCCGCTCGGCCGGAGGGCGGCGGACGCGTCGGCGGCCCCGGGACGGAACAGCGTCATCGGGAGGTGATGCGGCGCTTCTTCTCGGATGTCGCCGACAGGCTGGCCCACCTCGATCATGTCGAGGTGCTCGGCCGCGGCGAGCCGCACCGCGAGTTCGGCGAGCTGCTCAACCGGCTCGCCGACCGAATGCGGGATGGCCTGACCGTCACGACGCGATCGCTGGCTCGGCGCCCGAGCGAGCGCCAGCTGGCGGCGCGTCTGCGCCGCCTCACCGACCGAAGCCTGCCGCGACGAGCGTCGGGCCCATACCGACCGGAGCCGCCCGCGACGCAGGCATCGGGGCGCGTCCGGCGGCCCTTGCGCGAGGACCTGCCGAACCAGAAGCCGCGGCACCTGCCCGAACGCCAGGAGATCGACCAGGAGGTCGAGATGATGCTCGCGGGGGACCACCCGATCTGGTAAGCGCGTCCGAACGCGGATCGCCGGCGCCCGGACGTCCCGGGTGGCGGCTGCCGGCCGAGTCGCTCGTCGTGGGTGCCTCGTTCTCTGTGCAGGTTGGCGCCGGCCTCGCGACCCAGCTGTTGCGGACGAGTGGCTGGCTGCCGGTCGTCACGCTGCGGATCGTGTTCAGCGCACTCCTGCTTCTGGTATTGCGTCCGCCTCGGCTGGGCGTCGTGCCGCGAGGCGCCTGGGTCTCAGCCGTGCTGCTCGGCCTCGACCTCGTGCTGATGAACACGCTCTTCTACTTCTCCCTGAGCCGTATCCCCCTGGCGGTCGCGGTCACGATCGAGTTCTGGGGGCCGCTCGCCGTCGCGGTGGTCGGTTCCCGTCGGGCTCGCGACTTCGCGTGGGTCGTCCTGGCGGCGATCGCGATCTACATCCTCACCGGTTCCCGGCTGATCGCCGATGATGCGCTCGGGGTGGCAGCGGCGTTCGCCGCGGGCGCCCTCTGGGCGATCTACATCCCGATCGGCGGACGGGTGGCGCGCGAATGGCCCGATGGCCGCGGCCTGACCGTCGCGATGGCCGTAGCGGGAGCCCTGAGCCTGTTGGTCGCCGCCGCGGGTGGCGCTCTTGGTCAGGCCCTCGGCAGCCCGTCGCTGATCCTCGGTGGGCTGGTCATCGCGCTCTTCTCCAGCGCGATCCCCTACTCGCTCGAGATCGCCGCGCTCGACCGCATCCCCGCGGCGACATTCGGCGTGCTGATGAGCATCGAGCCCGCCGTGGCGGCCCTCGTCGGCCTCGTCTTCCTCGGCCAGGGCCTGAGTGCGCTGGAGGTCGTGGCGATCGCGATGATCGTCGTCGCCAGCGCCGGGGCGAGCCTGTCCGCCCGGTCGATGCCGATCGCCCCGGCGGACCCAGCCTGAGGCCGGCGAGATAGCCCAGACGCTTGGCCATCGTGGTTCAGGCCGCTGAACTCGGCGGCGCCTCGAGCGTGATCGTCCAGGAGCGGCTGCGCGCACCGGGTGAATCGACCTCGATCGGGAAGCGCATGGCGAGGGCGTCCGCGATGTCGAGCGGATCCTCCGCCTCGGTTCCGTGAGCGAGAAGCTGGCGTGCGGCCTCGCCGCGCATGCGCTTCGCGATGACGTCGCCGATGTGCGCCGGTCCCGTCTGCGCGGGCCGGATCCGCAGCGTGACGGTCTCGTCGTCCAGGCGCGGTGGACGCCCCAAGGCCTGGTAGACCGGTGAGCGCAGGTCGAGGATCGGGCCCTGCGACTCGGCTGCCTCGTCGAGGACCGCGGGCAGCACGCTTCGCCATGCCGGCTCCAATCGGTCCATCCCCACGAGCCGCGCACAGACGTGGAGGCGATACGCGGGGATCATGTCGCCGGGCCTGAGGGCGCCCCACAGCGAAGAGACGATGACGAGGTGGCGATCGGCGCGTTGCCAGGACTCGTCCGGCCAACGTGGCGCATCGAGGCCCTGATACAGCGGTCCCGAGTACGTTTCGGCGGCGCGCCTGGTCGGGAGGTCGCGCAGGCGCAGGTTGCGCGCCACCTCACCGGCCAGCGATTGGCGGACGAGCAGGCGACGCAGCG
>DAINOY010000199.1:0-4014 GCA_036743735.1 Chloroflexota bacterium | reverse complement strand
GGCGTCGGCGCTCAGCGCCTGGCTGGGCGACGCGCTCCTCGCCGCGCGACGCGCGGCGACATCGGTCCCTCCAGGATCAGGCCGCGCCTGAGGCTCCGGCCTGCAGCACGCGATCGCTCTCGATGGCGAACGTGCAGCGCGCCTCGTCGAGGCCCAGGATCGAGATGAGCTGCTGATCGACGTAGAGCTGCCGGCACGGAACGCAGAGGGCGCCGGGAATCGCGAAGAAGAGACGCTCCTCGGAGACCTGGTCGCGGAACGCGGCGTCGAACACGCTCGTCAGCAGCAATCCGCTGCAGAAGCGGCACGATTCCGGGACCGAGTGCCGGTCGCGCGTGAGATCAGACATGGGGCGAGCATCGGTCGCCACCCCGGTGCTCTCAATAGGACCTCCGGGGGATACCGGCAGGACCACCCCGGTACCGATGGACCACGCCTCGCCGCCGCAGCGCTGAGCGTGACTCAGACGATGCGAACCACCTGCTGTGCAGCCGACCAGAGGCGCTCCAGCCCGTAGTACTCGCGCTCCTCGGGGGCGAAGACGTGGACGATGACCGCTCCGTAGTCGATCAGCACCCAGCGTCCCGAAGCCTGGCCCTCGATGCCGAGCGGCCGGATCCCATCGTCGCGCAGCGTATCGACGATCGCGCCGGCCAGCGCCTGGATCTGGCGGTCGCTCCGTCCCGAGCAGATGACGAAGTAGTCGGCCATGGTCGTGAGCTCGGCGGTGCGGAGCAGGACGATGTCACTCGCCTTCTTGTCGGAGGCCACATCCACGATCCGGTGGCCAAGCGCGGCAGGATCGATCTCGGCGACGGCGCTCGCGCCCGTGGGCTCCACCCCCTCGTCGGTCTCCACGCCGTCGGCGCGCTGATCCAGCTGAATGCCTCCTGCTGCGTCCGTCAGCGGCGATAGAGCCGCCGCTCGACGATGAGCTGCTCGACAGCCTGCGGGACAAGGTAGCGGATGGTGCGATTGGCCGCCACTCGCCGGCGGAGCTCGGATGAGCTGACGTCGAGTGCGGGGCCATCGAGCAGCGTGATGCGCCCTGCCCGCTCCCCGAAGCGCTCTTCGAGCGCCGTCCGGCTGGGCACCTCGGTCCCGGGCCTCGGGCCGACCACCCACGGCACGAGCTCGAGGATGCGGTCCGGCTCACGCCAGGTGTCGATCGAGGCGAGCGAATCGGCCGCCATGATCAGCCACAGCTCGGCGTCGGGATACAGTCGCTGCAGTTCGCCGATGGAGTCGACGGTATACGACGGCCCGGGGCGCTCCATCTCGATGCCGCACAGCTCGAAGCGCGGGTCGTCGCCGATCGCCAGGCGCGTCATCAGCAGCCGGTCGGTCGCCTTGGTCATGTGGCGGCGCTTGTGCGGCGGCTGGGCGGCGGGCATGAAGAGGACGCTCGAGAGGTTCAGCTCGTCAGCGGCCAGGGTGGCGAGCCACAGGTGCCCGACGTGCGGGGGGTCGAAGGTCCCGCCCAGCACCCCCAGCCGTTGCGGGCTGTCGGTCACCTCCCGGGCTGGTTCGTCCTCGAGCGCCGTCCCCGCGGAGGCAAGCAGCTGCGTGTCCGCTGCCCCACGGCCGATGACTGCCGGGCGACGCGGCGCGATCAGCGCACGCGGGCTCATTCGTCGCCCCATTCGAGCTCGACCGAGCCGATGTGGACGGTCATCCCCGGCGCGGCACCCTGGCGGCGCAGCTCCGCGTCGATCCCGAGCCGATCCAGCAGTCGCTCGAACCGCAGGCGAGATTCCTCGTTCTCGAAGTCGGTGCGAACCGCAGCCGTCTCGATGCGGCGACCACGCACCCGCAGGCCGTCCGCCTCCGCCACGACCTCCCAGCCCTCCTCGAGTGGGTCGAAGCGATGCACACGCATCCCCTCGACTGGCGTGGCCGCGGCATGGCGCCGCCCCTCGTCGAGCGCTGCGGCAAGCCGCGTCCGCAGCTCGTCCAGCCCGGTCCCATCGTGCGCCGAGACCGCGATCGGGTCGTGGCCGTCGTGGCGTAGCGCGCGCCGGATCTCGGGCCACGCCTCGCGCACCTCCGGCAGGTCGAGCTTCGTGACGACGACGGGCATCGGGCGTTCGAGGAGCGCCGCATCGTGCAGGCGCAGCTCCTCGGCGACGGCGCGCCATTCGTCGACCGCGTCGGGCGCCGCGCCGTTCACCACGCCGACGAGCACCAGCGTCCGCTCGACGTGGCGCAGGAAGGCGTGTCCCATCCCGAGCCCCTCGCTGGCGCCTTCGATGAGGCCGGGGACGTCGGCGATGACCGCGGTCTCGTCGCCGAGCGCCACCACCCCGAGATTCGGCGTCGTCGTCGTGAACGGGTAGTCCGCCACGCGAGGTGTGGCGGCGGTCAGCGCAGCGAGGAGCGTGGACTTGCCAGCGTTCGGAGCACCCACCAGGCCGATATCGGCGATCAGCTTCAACTCGAGGCCGATCCAGCGCTCCTGGCCCGGCTCGCCCTTCTCGGCGTGCCGAGGCACCTGGTGGGTGGAGCTCACGAAGTGCACGTTGCCGCGCCCACCGCGGCCACCTTTCGCCACCGTCAGGCGATCCCCGCTCTGCAGCAGCTCACCGATCCACTCGCCCTCGGGATGGGAGCGGACTACCGTCCCGGGCGGCACGCGGAGGGTGGCATCGACGCCGTTGCGGCCGTGGGCCTTGCGGCCGCGCCCCGGGCCACCGGGCGTGGCGCGGAAATGCCGGGCGCGACGGAACTCGCCCAAGGTCGTCATTCCGGGTTCCGCCACGAGGACGACATCGCCCCCCTTGCCGCCGTCACCGCCGTCGGGGCCGCCGCGCGGAACGTGGGCCTCGCGACGAAAGGACGCCGACCCGTTGCCGCCGGCTCCGGCCGCCACGAAGATCCGAACCTGGTCAGCGAACATGGAGTGCCGTAGCGAGGAGGTGACGCGGCGCCGTGGCGCCGTCGGTCACAGGTAGCGCAGGGGATTGACGATGACGCCGCCGACGATGACCTCGAAATGGACGTGCGGCCCGGTGCACATGCCGGTGCAGCCGACGTAGGCGATGATCTGCCCGGGCGCCACGTACGCGCCGGCGCCGACCGCGAAGCCACCGAGGTGGTTGTAGACGGTCTGCATGCCGTTGCCGTGATCGATGGTGATCACGTTGCCGCCGCCGTTGTTCATCCAGCCCGCGGAGATCACCGTGCCACCGGCCGCCGCGAAGACGGCGTTCCCGGCCGGCGCGGCGATGTCGAGGGCGAGATGCCCGGCGTGGAAGTACTGGCTGATCGAACCGCCGGAGACCGGCCAGAGCAGTGTCCCTGGCGCCCCGGCAGGCTGCGGACCCATCACCACCGGCGCGTTGTTCGTGGCCTGGACCGGCGTCTCGAGCGCACGCGGAGCGGGCGTGGCGGCCACGACGTTGCCGATCGGCGAGGCCGAATCGGAGGGGCGCAGGCCCGCGCGGTTGGGCATCTGGTCGTCGATCGTCGGATCGGGAACGAGGTCGGCGCTGAACTGGGCTGCGACCGTCGGATCGTTGGCACCGGCGCGGGCGGTTCCGACGAGATCGAAGAAGGGTCGCGGGTCTGGCGCGGAAATTGCGGAAGTCCCGCCACCACGGGTGACGGCGATCCCGAAGCCCGCGCTCAACGCGACGAGCGCGAGCACCGTCAGATGGGCTGTGACCCGGGCGAGGACGCGCGAATCAGTTAGACGGCGCCACCGGCGCCGGGAATCGTGCAATAGAACGGGCTCCCGCGAGCGTTGTCTGGCTGAGGATACGCGCGATTGCCGGCTGCGCGTCGCGCTCTCCTGCACTGCAGCGGGACCGGAATCGGAACGGGCGAATCCTACCAACTTCGCGCCACCGCGACAACGCCCCACCGCGCACGACCGTACCGGTGCCCACGGTCCTTTTGGTGCAGCGTGCCTGCGGCTCAGTCCCCGATCGCGAGCTGGAGCGCGGGTGATCCGGTGTCGGAGAGCAACGCCGTGCCGTGGCGGAAACCCGCCTGGACGATCGTGCACGAACGGGC
>DAINOY010000198.1:0-4037 GCA_036743735.1 Chloroflexota bacterium | reverse complement strand
TCCTGGCCGCAGCGAAGCTCATCACCGCCGACTCGCTCGATGACGCGGCCGCCAAGGCGGTGGCGGCAGCCGGAGGCGCGGCATGAGCATCCTCATCAACGCCGAGACGCGGCTCCTGGTCCAGGGCATCACCGGGCGCGAGGGCGAGTTCCACTCGCGCGCGATGCTCGAGTACGGGACGCAGATCGTCGCCGGCGTCACGCCCGGCAAGGGTGGCCAGACGACGCTCGACGGCCGCGTGCCGGTCTTCGACACCGTGGCCGATGCCGTGGCCCAGACCGGCGCCAACGCATCGTGCATCTTCGTGCCGGCGGCCTTTGCGCCCGATGCCGTCCTCGAGGCGGTGGACGGCGGCATCGAGCTCGTCTTCTGCATCACCGAGGGAATTCCGGCGCTCGACATGCTGCGCATCTACCACGTCGTGAAGGCCCGTGGGGCGCGGCTCATCGGCCCGAACTGCCCCGGTGCGACCTCGGTCGGCCAGGCGAAGGTCGGCATCATCCCGGGCAACATCCACCGCGAGGGTCCGGTGGGCCTCGTCTCGCGCTCCGGGACGCTGACCTACGAGGTGGTGCAGGCGATGACCGATGCCGGAATGGGCCAGACGACCTGCGTCGGCATCGGCGGCGACCCGATCATCGGCACGAACTTCATCGATGTGCTCGATCTCTTCAACCGTGATCCGGACACCGAGGCGATCGTGCTGATCGGCGAGATCGGCGGCGAGGAGGAGGAGAAGGCCGCGGCCTTCTGTGCACGGGAGGTCCGCAAGCCGATGGCGGCCTTCATCGCTGGCCGCACCGCACCCCCGGGGCGCCGGATGGGCCACGCCGGCGCGATCATCTCCGGTGGCGCCGGCACGGCCGAATCGAAGCGCGCCGCGCTCGAGGCGGCCGGTATCCGGGTCGCGGATTCACCGTCACACATTCCGCAGCTGCTGCGGGAGGCCGGCGTCCGCTGAGTCATCTCGTCGCAAGCGTCCGCGCCGGCTGACGATCAGGGGTTACTCGCCCCTCGGCCGCGGCATCTCCAGTAGCTCCCACAGCACACCGTCGAGCGTGCGCGGGTGGACGAAGGCCACCTGCCCATGCGCGCCGACCCGCGGCTCGCGGTCGATCAGTTGCGCCTCCTGGGCCGCGAGCGCCTCGAGCGAGGCGGGCAGGTCGTCGGTGAGCAGGCAGAGGTGGTGCAGCCCCTCACCGCGTGCCGCGAGGAAGCGCGCCACGCCGCTCTCGCCGTCGGTCGGCTCGACCAGCTCCAGGCGAGCGGCAGGATCGGGCCCGGTCGGCAGGAAGCAGAGCCGAACGCGCTGTGACGCGAAGACGATCGGCTCCGACTCCGGATCGAGCCCCAGGAGCGCCCGATAGCGGGGCAGCGAGTCGTCGATCGAGCGCACGACGATCGCCACGTGGTGGATCGGCCCCAGGGTCATGCGCGGTACTCGCCCCACACGCCACGCAGGGCGTGGCTGATCTCGCCCAGCGTGACGCCGGCCTCGACACAGGCCCGCATCCTGGGGACGACATTCTCCGTGCCGGCGGCTGCGTCGCGCAGCAGCCCGATGGCCGCGGTGGCCGCGGCCGCGTCCCTGGCATCGCGAACAGCGCGAGTGCGCGCGATCTGCTCCGCCTCGGCGGCCGGATCGATGCGCTGCGGCTCGGGGCGAGCCTCCGTGCCGTCGGCGAAGCGGTTCACCCCCACGACGACACGCTCCCCAGCCTCGATCGCACGCTGCGTCGCGTAGGCGGCGTCGCCGATCTCGCCCGCCTGGTACCCCTGGGCGATCGCCGCGACGGCGCCGCCTCGCTCGTCGATCGTGGTGAGCTCGGCGTCGACCCGCCGTTCGAGCTCGTCGGTCAGGGCCTCGACGTACCAGGAGCCCCCCAGCGGGTCGACCGGCGCGCGGAGGCCCGACTCGTGGGCCAGCACCTGCTGGGTTCGCAGCGCGAGGCGTGCGGTCGCGGGCGTCGGCAGGCCGAGCGCCTCGTCCAGGGCGTTCGTGTGCAACGACTGGGCGCCACCCAGGACCGCGGCGAGGGCCTGGACCGTGGTCCGCACCACGTTCGTGTCGGGCGCCTGGGCGGTGAGCGTGCTGCCGCCGGTCTGGACGTGGAAGCGCATCGTCATGCTGCGCTCGTCCGCGGCTCCGAAGCGATCCCGCGCCACCTTGGCCCAGACGCGGCGCGCCACCCGGAACTTCGCCGCCTCCTCGAACAGGTCGTTGTGGGCGGCGAAGAAGAACGACAGGCGCGGGGCGAAGTCATCGAAGCGCAGGCCCGCCGCGATCGCGGCATCGGCGTACGCGATGGCATTGGCGATCGTGAAGGCCACTTCCTGCACGGCCGTGCTGCCCGCCTCGCGCATGTGGTAGCCGCTGATGCTGATCGTGTTCCAGGCCGGCAGTTCGGCGGCGCAGTAAGCGAACGTGTCAGTGACGAGGCGCATCGACGCCTCGGGCGGGTAGATGTGCGTGCCGCGGGCGATGTACTCCTTGAGGATGTCGTTCTGGATCGTGCCGCGCAGCTCCCGCGGGTCGATCCCCCTCCGACGGGCGAGCGCCTCGTACAGGACCAGGAGGATCGATGCGGTCGCGTTGATCGTCATCGAGGTGCTGACGTCGGCGAGCGGGATGCCGGAGAAGAGGATCTCCATGTCGGCGACCGAGTCGATCGGCACGCCCACGCGGCCGACCTCGCCGGTGGCCATCGGATCGTCGCTGTCGTAGCCCATCTGGGTCGGCAGGTCGAAGGCCACCGAGAGTCCCGTCTGGCCGTGCGCCAGCAGGTCGTGGAAGCGGGCATTCGTCTCCGCGGCTGAGCCGAAGCCGGCGTACTGGCGCATCGTCCAGGTGCGGCTGCGGTAGCCGCCGGACCGGATGCCGCGGGTGAACGGGAACTCGGCGGGCTGCTCCGACCGCCCCTCGGGCGTCCAGTCGTCGGGGCCATAGACGCTCCGGATCGGGATGCCCGAGGGCGACCGCTCGGTCGGTTCGTCGCTCACGGCTCGATTGTGGCAGACTCGATCCGATGCCCGCCGTCGCCTATCTCCTCGCCGCCTTCTTCGTGCTGCTCTCGATCCTGGCCGGCCTCACGGCGTGGTGGCTCGTGGGTCCCCGACGCCCGTGGGCGGCACTCCTGCCGATCGTCACGGCCTTCGCCGCGCTCTACCAGCTCGGCCATCGCCTGGGTTGGCAGGTCGGCCCGATGGTCGACGTCGCCGGCTTCCGCCTGGCCCTGCCCTTCGATGTCGCTGTGGCGGTCGGGGTGGCGTTCGCGTCCGCCCTGCTTCAGCGGAGCGTCGCGGCGTTCGTGGACCGGGCGCGCGCCACCTGACCGGTAGCGCCTGAGCCGGCAAGGCTCAGTCGAGCCGCAGGAGCAGCTGGCCGGTCGCGACCGCCACACCGGCGGCGACCAGGATCTCACCGACGACGCCGTCGCGCGGCGCGCGCACCTCGTTCTGCATCTTCATCGCCTCGATCGTCAGCAGCGGTTCCCCCGCCGCCACCTCGCTCCCCGTCGCCACGGCGATGGCCACGACGAGGCCCGGGAGCGATGCCGTGACCTCCAGCGTGCCCGCGTGCGAGCGGGCAGCGACGTCCGCCTCGGCGAGCGTCCGCTCTCGCCAGGACTGGACGCTGACCGGCAGGCGACGGCCGGCGATGGTGACGGTCCAGTCGCTGCCTGTGCCTTCGACAAGGACGAGCTGCGAGCGCGCGCCGTCATGCACGCGCACGACTCCGGCAGCGCGGTCGACCCAGGTGAGCGTCAGATCGGGATCCGGATCGACGCGTTCGCCGCCGACCCGTACCTCGAGGTCAGTCACTGGCGCAGTGCCTCGCGTCGGGCAGCGTCGGTCCAGGCCCGGCCGCCATCGGCTGCTGGCGTTCGGGGCTCGCGATCCGGCGCAACCGCTCTCGCGGCGTGGGCCACGGTCGCCGCCAGCGCCACCGTCGACGCGTCCGGGGCAGGCCCGTCGCCCCAGCGCTGGCCGATGAGGCCGGTGTCGTACAACCCGCTCGCGAACGCGGCCTGGCCCTG
>DAINOY010000197.1:0-4047 GCA_036743735.1 Chloroflexota bacterium | reverse complement strand
GGCAGCCCGTGACCGCCGACGTCGCGCCGGGCGAGCGGATCATGCGCGAGGAGACCTCCGACACGGTGCTGCACCTGCTGACGAACGCCATCGATAACGGGATCGCGAACGCTGCCAGCGTTCCCGGCTACTCGGTCGCGGGCAAGACCGGCACGGCGCAGATCGCCGGCCCGGTGAAGGTGGAGGTGCCGGACGGCACGAATCCCGACGGCACGCCGAAGACGAAGATCGTCGAGCAGATGCAGTACATCGACGGCTGGATCGACTCGTCGTTCATCGGCCTGGCGCCGGCCACCGATCCCCAGATCGTGGTCTACATCCTGCTCCACAAGCCGGCAACCTGGGGCCTGTACCAGATGGCCGACCGCCCCGAGAACGTCTTCAGCCGGCTGGCGCCGCAGCTGTTCGACTACCTCGCCATTCCGCCCGACCGGCCCGAGCAACCGGTCGCGATGCCATGAGGCTGATAGACTCGCCGCCAACCAGCGCAGGGGTTCGTGTGCCGCCGACGATTCCGATCGAGGAGCTCCTGGCGGTCACCCGGGGCCGCCTGCTCGGCCCCACCGAGACGACCTCGTTCAGCCTCGTCGCCGTCGACTCTCGCACCGTCGTCCCCGGCTGCCTCTTCGTGGCGCTTCGGGGTGAGCGGACCGACGGGCATGGCTTCGTAGCCGACGCCTTCCGTGCTGGTGCCGCGGCGGCGCTCGTCGAGCGGCCGGTTCCCGCGCCACCGGGCGCCGCGCTCGTCCAGGTCACCGATCCGCTGCTCGCCCTGCAAGAGCTGGCCTCCGCGGTCCGGCGTCGGTCGGCGGTGCGCGTCGTCGGCATCACCGGATCGACCGGCAAGACGATCGCCAAGGAGGTCGTGGCCGACGTCCTGTCGCGCACGCATCGAGTGCTGCGGAACGAGGGCAACCTGAACTCCGAGACGGGCCTGCCGATCACGCTGCTCCGCCTCGAGCCGGACGACGAGATCGCCGTGCTCGAGATGAGCATGTACACCGAGGGCGAGATCGCCCGGCTGGCGGAGATTGCCGAGCCGGAGGTCGGCGTGGTGCTGGCGGTGCACCCGACCCATCTCGAGCGTGCCGGCAGCATCGAGGCCATCGCCCGCGCGAAGTCCGAGCTGCCTGCGGCGCTCCCCGCGGACGGGCTCGCGGTGCTCAACGCGGACGACCCTCGCGTCGCCGCGATGCGCGACGTGACGCGTGCGGCGGTGCGGACGGTCGCGACGAGCCGGGGCTCGACTGCCGAGGTCACCGCTCGCGACATCGAGAGCCGCGGTCTGGCGGGCACCGAGTTCACCCTCTCCACGCCGTGGGGCGAGCGCCGCGTCCGCTCGGCGAACCCGGGGCGCCACCTCGTCCTGCACGCGCTCGTCGCCGCCGCGGTCGCGGAACGCTTCGACGTTCCGCTTTCCGAGGTCGCGGCGGCGCTCGAGGCGGGCAGCCATGCCGCACACCGCATGGCCGTGGTGGCGGCGGCCGGCGGCGCCACGCTCGTCGACGACTCGTACAACGCCTCGCCGGTCTCGGTCGCGGCGGCCCTCGAGTTCCTGGCCGAGACGCCACTCGACACCGGTGGCCGCCGGATCGCCGTGCTGGGCGACATGCTGGAGCTCGGCCCGGACGAGGAGGCGCTTCATCGCCGGATCGGGGCGCTCGCCGCTCGGACGGCGGACGCGCTGGTCGCCGTCGGGGAGCGGGGAGCGTGGATCGCCGACGCGGCGCGCGCCGCGGGGGCGACCGCCGTCCACGAGTCGCACGAGGCGGACGACGCCACCGAGACGCTCGAGCGGGAGGTCGGGCCGCGGCGCGGCGACGTCGTGCTCGTCAAGGCCTCGCGCGGCATCGGGCTCGACCGCGTCGTCGATGCGCTCGCCGAGCGGGGAGCGCCCTGATGGACATGATCCGCATCCTCGTGGGCTTCCTGCTGGCCTTTGCCGGCGTGGTCGCCCTCGGCCCGGTGTACATCGGTCTGCTCGGCAGGCTCGGCTACGGCAAGCGGATCCGGGTCGAAGGACCGGAGGGGCACCTCACCAAGGCGGGCACGCCGACCATGGGCGGCATGCTGCTCATCGTCGTGGTGATGTTCCTGGCGATGGCGATGCGGATCGAGGATGCCTACACCTTGACGCCCATGCTGGCGCTCGTCGGCGTCGGGATCCTGGGCGCGATCGACGATTTCGTGAACGTTCGCAGCGGCATCGGCGTGCGGGGACGATTCAAGCTGGTCTGGCAGACCGCCGTCGCGCTGCTGGCCGCCTGGTACATCCAGCGCCACTTCAACTTCAACGGCATCAACCTGCCGTTCATCGGCCAGCTCGAGGTCGGCGCGATCGTGTTCATCGCGTTCGTCGCCTTCGTGATCATCGGCGCGAGCAACGCGGTGAACCTGACCGATGGACTCGACGGCCTCGCCGGCGGCGTCCTCATCTTCAGCTTCGTGGCCTATCTGCTCATCGCGCTCGTCGCCGTGCCGGACCTCAAGGTGAGCCAGCCGAACCTCGCCATCTTCTGCGCGCTGATCATCGGGGCGCTGCTCGGCTTCCTGTGGTTCAACGTCCACCCTGCCCAGCTCTTCATGGGCGACTCCGGATCGTTGAGCCTGGGCGCCACGCTCGCGGTCGTGGCGACGATCACCGGGCAGCTTCCGCTGCTGGCGCTGATCGGCGTCGTCTTCGTGGCCGTCACACTGAGCGTGATCCTCCAGGTCGGCAGCTACCGACTGCGCGGGCGGCGCATCTTCCGCATGACGCCGCTCCAGCACCACTTCGAGCTGATCGGCTGGGCGGAGGAGAAGATCACGGTCCGCTTCTGGATCGTCTCTGCCCTGGCGGGCTTCCTGGGCTTCAGCCTCTTCCTCTACAGCAACGGACAGGCATGAGCAGGCCGATGACCGCGACGCATGCCCCGATCCGAACCCGCGACGATCTCACCGGGCGCGCCGCGCTCGTCCTGGGACTTGCGCGCTCGGGAACCGCGCTGGCCCGATACCTGGCCGATGCGGGGGCGCGGGTCGCGGTCTATGACCGACGCAGCGCCGGGCAGCTGTCCGATGCCGTCGAGGCGCTCGGCGATCGCGGCGTGCAGCTCGCCCTCGGCGCGCCGCCGGACGAGGCGATGGGCCTGATCGGCGAAGCCGAGCTCATCTTCACGAGTCCATCCATCTCGCCCCGTTTCCCAACCACCGAGGCCTGGCTGCGCGAGGCGCTCGTCACCGCCCAGGCACGCGGCGCGGAGCTGATCAGCGAGGTCGATCTCTTCCTGCGACTGACCCGCGCGCCGACGATCGGCGTGACGGGGACGAAGGGCAAGACGACGACGACCGCGCTCATCGGGGCCATGCTGGCCGCAGCGGGGATCCGCCACGAGGTGGGCGGCAATATCGGCCGGCCGCTGGTCGAGCTGGCCGACACGCTCGGGCCCGACGACTGGGCCGTCCTCGAGCTCAGCGAGCTCCAGCTGCCGACCCTGTCACGCGGAACCGATGTCTCGGTCACGACGAACATCCTCGAGGATCACCTCGACCGCCACGGCACGGTGGCGGCGTATCGCGCGGTGAAAGCGCGGCTCACCGAGCTCGCCGCGCCCGGCGCGCGGGTCATCCTCAACCGAGACGATCCGGCCAGCCGGGAGCTGGGCGAGTCGTTGCGCACCGTTCCCACCTGGTTCGGCGTCGAGTCGGGGATCGAAGCCCGCATCGTCGACAAATGGATCGAGCTGGAGGGCGAGCCGCTGCTGCCGGTCGCAGAGGTACCCCTGCCGGGCTCCCACATGCTCGCCAACGTCCTGGCTGCGGCGCTCGCCGCGAGCGCCGCCGGCGCCGAGCACGAGCGCGTCGCCGAGGCGATCCGCTCGTTCGCCGGCGTCCCGCACCGCCTCGAGCCGCTCGGCGAGCGCGACGGCGTGCGCTACGTGAACGACAGCCAGGCCACGATCCCCATCGCGGCGATCGCCGCCCTGCGTGCCTTCGCACCGGCGCCGGTCGTCCTCATCGCGCTGGCGTGCGCGCTGATCGGGCGTCGTAGCCCACTCGAGGACGAGC
>DAINOY010000196.1:0-4070 GCA_036743735.1 Chloroflexota bacterium | reverse complement strand
CGACGACAGCCGCGTCAACCGGCTCGTCCTGACGAAGCAGCTCACCGGACTCGGGCTCGAGGTCATCGAGGCCGAGCATGGGCTCGAGGCGCTGGAGCAGCTGCGTGCCGCGCCCTCGGCGATCGATCTCGTGTTGCTCGACGTGATGATGCCCGAGCTCGACGGGTACGCGACGCTCGAGGCGCTGAAGGCGGACGAGTCGATCCGGCACATCCCGGTGATCATGGTGTCCGGCGTCGAGGAGCTTGACAGCGTGGTGCGGTGCATCGAGCTCGGAGCAACCGACTACCTGACGAAGCCAATCAACGCGCGGATCCTGGCGGCGCGCATCAATGCGTCGCTCGCTGCGAAGCGATTGCACGATCTCGAGCTCGAGTACCTCGAGCAACAGCGCCAGCTGACGACGACGATCGAGCGCCAGAAGACCGAGCTCAGCCGCTTCCTCTCGCCGCAGATCGCACGCCTCATCTCGTCACCCGAGGGTGAGCAGCTGCTTGCCGGGCATCGGCGTCAGATCACCGTCGCCTTCTGCGACCTGCGCGGCTTCACGTCGTTTGCAGAACAGGCGGATCCCGAGGAGCTGTTCAGTGTCCTGGGCGAATACCACCGCATGATGGGCGAGGCGATCGTCGAGCACGGTGGCACGCTCGAGCATTTCGCCGGGGACGGGGTGATGATCTTCTTCAATGACCCGATCGCGCAGGACGACCATGTCGAGCGGGCCGTGCGGATGGCAACCACGATGCGCGACCGGTTCGGGCCGATGTCCGAGGGCTGGCGCAAGCGTGGGTACGAGCTGGGCTTCGGCGTCGGCATCGCGGTCGGATACGCAACCCTGGGCCGCATCGGGTTCGAGGGCCGTCATGACTACGGAGCGATCGGGAACGTGACGATCCTGGCGTCGCGCCTCAGCAGCCAGGCCGGACCGAATCAGATCCTGCTGAGCCAGCGCGCGGCGGGCATGATCGAGGAGATCATCGAGGTCGAACCGGTCGGAGAGCTGCAGATCAAGGGTCTGAGCCGCCCCGTGAGCGCCAGCAACGTGCTCGCCGTTCGCTGACCGCCCGGTCTACATCACATAAGATCTATTTGCGGAAGTGACTCGGCAGCGATCCACTGAGTAGGCGCACGGTCGTCGGTCCGGGGTGTGGATGGAACGTCTGGGTCATGGCCCGAGCCGCGGCATCGGCGCATCCTGCGTCGCATGCATCGACGATTCGGGCTGGAAGTTGCCGGCTGGACCGGCCTCATCGGCGGCGTGGCGCTCATGGCGCTCGGCGCTGCCGGCGGTGATATCGCCGGGCTGATGCGCGGCTACGGGCTGCTGCTGGCGCTGAGTGCGGCGTGGCTGCTCGGCGGGCTCGCCCTCCGCGCCGCGGTCAGCCGCCACCGGGCGGCGGCACGCGTGCCGGGCACGCCGGCGGTGCGTCAGACGCGCTGAGTCTCAGGCGCTGCGGTCGGCGCGGCGGCCGTTGGCGGCGGCGCTGATCTCGCCGGCGATGCCGGCCGGAAGGTGCCCCGAGAGCCGGATCCCGGCGTCTGTGTAGCGCTCGGCCACGTCACCGGCCGTCTTGGCACGCGCGACGAGCTCACCGCGTGACCAGGGCACGACGCTGTCGACCGCGACCATCTGCTCGCGCAGCGCGCCGCCGATCGTGTCGAGCAGGCGCTCGATCCCTTCGCCGGACGCGGCGCTGACGAAGGCGACGCGCTCGTCCATCGGCGCCTCGCGCAGGTTGGCGTCGAGCAGATCGATCTTGTTGAAGACGGTGATCCGTGGCTTGCTGCCGGCGCCGAGCTCGTCGAGCACCTGCTGCACCGCCGCCTGCTGGGCCACGAAGCTCGGATCGGCGGCGTCCACCACCTCGAGCAGCAGGTCGGCGCGCAGGACCTCCTCGAGGGTGGCGCGGAAGGCGTCGACGAGATCGTGCGGCAGCTTGTTGATGAAGCCGACCGTGTCGCTGACGACGACGCGTTGCCCGGACGGGAGTGTCACGCTGCGCGACGTGGGATCGAGTGTGGCAAAGAGCATGTCGGCGGCGAAGACATCGGCTCCGGCAAGTGCGTTCAGCAGCGTGGACTTGCCCGCGTTGGTGTAGCCGACGAGGGCGACCGTGGCCACCTCGTTCTCTTCCCGCCGGCGCGTGCTCGTCGACCGATGCCGCTTCACCGCGCTCAGCTCGTCCTTGAGCTTCTTGATGCGCTCCCCGATCAGCCGCCGGTCGGTCTCGAGCTGCGTCTCGCCCGGCCCTCGTGTCCCGATCCCGCCGCCGGTGCGCGAAAGGTGGGTCCACATCCGCGTCAGGCGCGGCAGGTGGTACTCGAGGGCGGCCAGCTCGACCTGCAGCCGGCCCTCGCGTGTGGTGGCGTGCCTGGCGAAGATGTCGATGATCAGCGCGCTGCGGTCGAGCACCTTGCAGTCGAGCAGCTTCTCCAGGTTGCGCTGCTGGTGCGGACTCAGCTCGTCGTCGACGACGAGCAGGTTGAAGCCACTCGCCGCCTTCTCGTCGACGAGCTCGGCCGCCCGGCCCTTGCCGAAGTACCACAGCGGATCGGGTGTCGGGCGGCGCTGGAAGGCGCTGCCGACGACCGTGGCGCCGGCCGTCTCTGCCAGGGCACCCAGCTCGGCCAGGCTGCGGGACACCGGCCAGCGACCGTCGCGCGGGTCGTCGAGGCCGATCAAGAAGGCACGCTCCTCCGGAGCGCTGAGGTCGATCATCGGGCCCATGGTAGTCGATGGAGGCGCCAGCGCCGGACCACCGCCCATTGGGCCGATCGGACCCGACCGGTACGATCCGGCTAGTGCATCGCGAGCGCCCGCGTGCGATACCTCCTCAGACACCTCACCGGGGGACGCCAGGAGCCGACCATGAGCGGATCGGGGCATCGCGCTGACGCCTCGCCGGACGAGCGTCTCATCGACGCCGGCAGCGAGACCTCCACCGCGCCGCGCCTCGCGCTCGCCGTCGTCGTCACCGCCGGCACCGCGCTCGCCGTCGACCGCATGATGCCGAGCGTCGCCAGCCAGCCGCTCCTCGCCCCGCTCCTGGCCCTGCTGGCCGCCCTCGCCACCGGACTCATCCTCGGCCGCCGCTCGATGGCGCCGCTGCACCAGGCGCATGTCGAGCTGCGCGAGCGCTATGTCGAGGTCGTGGCCGAAGCGCTGGAGGACCCGCTCACCCATCTCGGGAACCACCGCGCCTTCCAGGAGGAGCTCGACCGGCAGGTGGCGGCAGCCGAGCGCTACGGCGATCCGCTCTCGCTCATCCTGCTGGACCTCGACGATTTCAAGGGCACGAACGACAGCGAGGGCCACGCCGAGGGTGACCGGACGCTCGCCCGCTTCGGCCGCATCGTGACGAGCACGATGCGCCGCGCCGACCGCGGCTTCCGCGTTGGTGGCGACGAGTTCGCGATCCTTCTGCCTCATACCGATGCGGCCGGCGCCGCGACCCTTGGCAGCCGCCTCCTGTCCGAGGCCCTCCAGCCGGTGCGTCGCGACGCGGCCGGCAAGCCGATCTCATTCTCGGCCGGCGTCTCCTCCCTCCCCGACCTGGCCGATGGCCGGTCGCAGCTGTACTCGCAGGCCGATGCGGCGCTCTATGCCTCGAAGCGTGCCGGGCGGACCGCCGTCAGCGTCTACGAACCGGGCGCGGTCCAGGTGAGCGAGGACATCGGCGCCGCCTCGAGTGCGGTGGCCGAGGTCATCGCCGGCAGCCAGCTGCGCCCGGTCTTCCAGCCGATCCTCGACCTGTCCGGTGGCGCAACGATCGGCTACGAGGGACTGATCCGGCCGGTCGAACCGGCGCCGTTCGCCAATCCTGCCGAGCTCTTCGCCGCCGCCGAGGCGAGCGGTCGCCTCGTCACGCTCGACCTGCGCTGCCTCGAGGTGATCATCGCGGCGGCGCGCGGGCTGAGCTCGCAGCACCTGCTCTCGGTGAACCTGTCGCCGCGCACCGTCGAGTCGGCCGACTTCGGGGTGGCGGCGCTGCTCGGGATCCTGTCGCGCCATGGCTTCCCGGCGCAGCAGCTCGTCGCCGAGCTGACCGAGCAGCTCCCGATCGTCGAGA
>DAINOY010000195.1:1822-4077 GCA_036743735.1 Chloroflexota bacterium | reverse complement strand
CCGCCTTCGGCAGCTGGTAGAGGCGCCCGAACATCACGAGGTTCTCGTTGCCGGTGAGATTCTCGTCGACGGCCGCGTACTGTCCGGACAGACCGATGACCGAGCGCAGTTCCTGCGCCTGCCGCACCACGTCGTAGCCGGCGACGGTGGCGCGGCCCTTGTCCGGCTTCAGGAGCGTGGCGAGGATGCGCACCGTCGTGGTCTTGCCGGCGCCGTTCGGGCCCAGCAAACCCAGGACGCTGCCCTCTTCCACGTCGAGGTCGAGCCCATCGAGGGCATGCACCTCGCCGCTGCGCGAGCGGTAGATCTTGACCAGCCCTTCGGCGGTGATGACAGGCATACGGCTTCCTTCGTTGGCGGCCCGGGCGGGCGGGCGAAGCGAGTCAGTCTACGGGGTCGTGGGTTGGACCGCTGCGGCCCACGAAATTCATCGGCGCCGCATCGGGCGGTTGGGCTGCGAACCGTCCGGATGCATGCGAGGCGCGCACTGAGCCGGCGATTGCGCTGCGAACCGTCCGGATGCATGCGAGGCGCGCACCGAGCCGGTTTCGGGCGGCTCGCAGGTACGTCACGCGCGCACCACATGAATTGGCACGCTTCAACGCCCACTCGGTCCGACGAATGATGCCCACGCGCGCGTAACGCGCACCCTACGTGAATCCAGACGCCTCAGACGCCCCGCGAGCGGCCGAGGCACTTCTCGGCGGTCATTCCCCGCTCGGCCGGCGGCGACGTCCCTGAGTACTGCTCCGCGGCGTCGCACTCGAGCGACGCGGCTTCCGCGCGACCTCAGGCGCGGAAGGCGCGGACAGGTGATCCAGCCGATATCCGGCTCGCGCACCGGCCTCCACCAGCGCGACTCGCAGCCGCTCGCCGGCTGCCGCATCAGCCCGCTCGAGGGCGAGCATCAAGCCGGCCCACCAGGCCAACGCCTCGAACGGCTCGCGGCCGAACCACGAAACGCCCTCGTACCAGTTCGAGCCGATGAACCGGCCGAAGCTCGCGTCCTCGCGGCACGCGGCAAGGACCGTGTCGAGCGGGTCGGCGGCGCGCACGAGCGAGCGGAGCCGATGCGGAACATCGAGCAGTTCGGCGACCCACCACGCTTGCGACTCGTCGAGCCCGATCCGTCGCACCGAGGCGGCCAGCGGCTCGCCCAGGCGCAGCTCGTCGCGGAGCGCGGTCAGTGGCCGGCCGGCAGACGCGGCGTCGAGCAGGCTCAGCGCCGCGAGCGTGGCCCAGCGATCGTCGCGGGCGAGCCCGGCGGCGAAGGGCGAAGCATCCGCGGCCAGCGCAGCGGCACGGCCCAGCACCTCCGCGGCAGCATCGGCGCTCGCGGGCGCGCCGCCGGTCGCATCCCCGATCGCGCGCAGGAAGGCGTCCGCCGCGATGCGCCAGCCGTCGAATGACCCGTCGCGAGCAGCGCGCAGCAGCTCCGGGTCGAGCGCCGCAGCCAGCGCGTGGTGGACGGGCGCAAGGCCCTGCTCCCAGAGCGCCTCGTCGATGCTCGGTACTCCACCGATCCCCAGCCGCGAGGCCAGCCGCGCGTAGCGGCCGCCGGCGTCGCCCACTTCGCGGATCGAGGTGAAGACCTGCCGGCCGTAGGCATCGAGCGTCACGCGAAATCCGCGCGAGCGCAGCTCGTCACCCGAGCGCAGGAACTCGAGGCTCGAGACGGCATCGCGCAGGACGACCCAGTCGGCATCCGGCGCCAGGCCGAGCGCATCGGCCAGTGAGCGGCGCTGGAGGGAGCGGCCGTCATCGGTTCGGGCCGCGAACGGGACGGAGTCGCGAATCCAGCCGGAAACCGATGCGTAGCGGTTGTGGTAGAGGACGAGCGCGCGGTCGCCGCCACTGCGGTTGGAGTAGGCGAAGACGTCATCCGCAATGCTCCCGTCATCGGTCTGAAGGTCGTAGAGGGCGAAGTCGCGCACCTCGGCGAAGAGTCCGCGACGATGGAGCAGCGGCACGAGCTCCCGTTCGTGGCGCTCGACGAGCCACGGGTCGGGTGACTCGTCCAGGTACGCGCGGCGGTACTCCATGCCGTACTTCTCGGCGTACCCCTCGAGCTGGCCATGGCCGATCATCGGCAGGCCCGGCAGCGTGGCCATCAGCGTCGCGACACCGAAGTACTTGTCGCCCTTGCCGAACTGGTCGACCGCGGTGCGCTCGTCGGGGTTGTTCATGAAGTTCACGTAGCGCTTGAGGATCTCCGGGTCGAACTCGAGCGTCTCGCGGATCAGGGCGCGGTACTC